>CAXYUO010000343.1:0-1535 GCA_964292185.1 uncultured Frigoriflavimonas sp. | reverse complement strand
TGGAACAAAATGAGCATTAGAAATAGAAGAATTTAAAAATTCGGCAGTTTTTATCGTTTGTAAAATTTTATAAATAAAAAAAACAGGACCAGTGAAAAAATTGAGTTGATGTCCTGTAGTTATTGTAAACGTATTTTCATTTTCTAAAGCATTCAAATGTAAATTTTGCTTTTCAGTAAATTCTAAGTCTTTGGATTGATTTTTTAAGCATTCATTTAAAATACTTCTTTGCTGTAAAGTAAAAGAATCCTTCTTTAAAGCGATTTGATTTTCTACATTTTCTATAGAAAAAGTTTTATCTACGGCAAATTCTAAATTTCCGGATAAGAAATCTTTAATTAAAATTGGAATGCTTTCTATTTCTAGAAATGGTATTTTTTCTAAAGTTTTCAATATTTTTAATTTATAAGATACCAAACTATACCAATATTTATTCTAAAATCTTGGTAAGGATAATTGGGTGCTGTAAAAGTATTATTCTTAGAAAGTAAAGTATTCAAATGTTGAGCTTCTATAAAAAAGAACATTCTTTTCACTTTCATATTGAAATAGGCATCTACAATTGGCTCTCCACCAATTGTAAAAGGAGAAGTTCCTGGCAAAATAAATTCATTTAGAACAGGGAAAAATTCTCTAGAATTAAATTTTGAAAAATAATTTATTTTTAATCCTGTTTGTATTTCCGCAGCATTTTTGAAAGCTTTAGATTGATAAAAAACATTCATTCTTGCAACAAAATCTGGTGCAGGAAAAAGGTCTTTATTCGTTAATGTATTTTGATATAAGAGTCTCGTATTTAAGTTGAATTTTTTAAAACTAAAAGTAGCATCGCCACCAAATTGGGCAATATTTACGGAAGACGAACTTTGTTTCGGCATTGTATCTTTATCAAAATAGCTAAAATTATCTACACGGAAATAATTCGCAAAAAGTTCTGTTTTGAACCATTTCATTGCTAAACTTCCACCAATTTCTGTTCTATTTTCGTTAGAGAAATTAGTAAAATTATAATTGAATTTTTTATAAATAGAAGCATTTTGAAGGAAATTAAAACTTGGAGCAGCACTTTGCAAATTCACTTTTGCATTTACAAAATAATCTTTAATAGGTTCTACAGTTATAGAATTATTGGATTTGAAGAAAGTTCCGAATTCTTTGCCATCAGAAAATTCTAAAATAGATTTTAGGTCTAATTTATTCCAAAGATTGATTCTCAAATTTCCGATAGCTCCAATTCTATTTTCAGACAATTCATTAGTAATATTAATATCATTAACTAGTATTGGATCTGAAAGTCCAAATTTTATGATTTGATGTCTTACTCCTGCATCTAATTTAAATTTCTCATTATCAAACAAAATACTAACGGTATTGCTTAAGTTTTTAGAATATTTACCAGAAGAAAGTGGATAATTTGCCAATGAAGTAGCATCGTTTAGAGAATAATAGCTTTCTGAACTATCTTGACTGTAATAATATTTATTTGTCTGTTGAAAAATAGTATGCCTAATTCTAAAAGGAAAACTCTTAGAATT
>CAXYUO010000342.1:0-1551 GCA_964292185.1 uncultured Frigoriflavimonas sp. | reverse complement strand
AAGCAAAATAATGATAAATTATTCGTGTATTCGTGGCAAAAAAAATCTGATACAATTTACGGACAGTCATATAAAAAAAAATTATCCTCGCTTATTTCTCATCGCTTTTATCTGATCTACCTCTTCATTATCCAAGAAACCTTGGTATTCTTTACTTTCCATTGGTACTAATGCAACTTTGCTATTTTCGTCAAAATGAAACCCAAAGCCATATCTTTTTCCAAGTGCAGATGATCGTAAACAAGGTTGACCTTTAGAAAAGAAAGCTACTCTTTCCGTTTTTCTATCACTTTCTGTAATATCATTTTTTTGGGCAAAACATTCGAAAAGTACATCGTCTGAAGTATATTCATAAGGTTTTTTGGTAATCATTTCGTATTGTATGTTTGCCAAAGTTTTGTTCCTTTTCACAGGTGGAATTTCAGAATTTTCTATAGAAATATCTTCGGAAACAGCGATGAAACTATTTTTATAATTGGTAGTATGTACTTTCATTTTCGTAAATTTAATATTTTGCAAAGGTAATATTATCTTTCCTTTAGCATATTATTTCTTTTTATTTTTGTTCTTCTTTTTTTTCTTCTTTTTTTTGGTTTTTGTAATTTCTTTTATAAAATCAGAAACTGCAGTATCATTTTCAGAATTTTGTTTCTCAAGAAGAACTTTGTTTTCCACTTTGAAAAAACTTTCTAAATTAGAAGCTTTCAATAGATTGTCATCAATCATTTTTTGAACCAAATCTTTTGAAGAATTTTGAAAATATTGATCTAAAAATTTTGCAAGAACATAAGATTGGTAAATTTCAAAGGGAATCTGAACATTATATTTAAAAATTCTACCTTCTTTTTCTATAAAAATAAATTCTTTTTCTATTAAAATTTTCAAATAAGTAGAAACGGTGTTTTGATGTGGTTTCGGTTCTGGAATAGCCTCCAAAATTTCTTTTAAATAAGCAGATTTTAATTCCCAAATCACCATCATTAGTGTTTCTTCCGCAAAAGTTAGGTCGTTAATTTTCATTTTTTTTTAAATTAAGATATTAAAGGTATAAAGAAAAGCCAAAGAAACGATAGCAGAAAGCAAAAATCCCATCAATACTTCTTTTGTAGTATGTTTTTTTAAAATAATTCTAGAAATTCCTACCAAAATAGTAATAAAAATCCAGAGTATTCCTAAAGTTACATTTTGAGATAAAAATAACGCAGCAACAAATAAATTGAGCGCTGTATGCATGGAACTTTTAATAAAAAAATTGCTGAATTGCATGATGATTAATAATATAAGTAGAAAAAGCATCATTATATTATATACAGAATTGAAATAAAAATCATAAAGTATGTAGATGATTATTGTAGCATTAATGAAAACATATAAAGTTTTTCTACTTTTCCGGTTAGAAACATCCATACTTTCATATTTACCAAGCTTTACATTGTAATAAATCCAAAAAATAATTGGTAAAATTATGATGAGAAATAGGGGTGTAAAATTTGATAAAGCATCTGTAAAAGAGTAACTTGTGTAGCTAAGATAAATAAAATATAAAATCAA
>CAXYUO010000341.1:0-1561 GCA_964292185.1 uncultured Frigoriflavimonas sp. | reverse complement strand
TGAATGACAATGTGGTAACTGTTCTCAATAGAATTGATGGCATTGGAACTATTTACAAATCCCCATTTCACATCAGATTTAAAACTAATAAAAACGATGGAGATTGTTTCTACTATAATGAAATAAAATAAAATAAAAATGGAATTAGAAGGAAAATTTAATTTAGAATTATTATTATCACAGATTGGAATTTATATACTGATAATAGTATTATTATTTGTTATATACAGGTTATTTAAAAAATTTATGAAATAAAACAAATTCCTGCACAACGCAGGAATTTTTTATATTTGAATCTTCAATAAAATTTCAAGATATGTTAAAATTAGTTATAATAATTTTTGTTTTTGTATTAACATCATGCACTACCAAATCAAGTTTATATTTCGAAATTTCAACAGAAAATTTTAAGGATAGAACTTTGCAAAAATGTTTATTGTCAGGTTACGCAGATAAAAGTTTAATAAAAAAAATTAATAATATTGATAGGTCTATTTATAATCCAGAAGCAAATGCTTTTTATGATGAGGAAATAGAAATTTATTTAAAATCTAAACTTTACAAATTCAAATTAGATTCCATAAATTCATTTGGAAAAATATCAGAAGGCAAAGCTGGTATAATAGTTTTTGATAACTGTTTGCAAATTTATAAAAGTAAAGAATTAACACAATTCTCAAAAAAGTATATTAGAACTTTGAAAAAAAAGAAGAACCTTGTGGAAATTTTTAATGAGAAAAACCCTGCATTTTAATTTAAATATATTCAAAATAAAATTCCTGTACTACGCAGGAATTTTTCTTTTACCCCTTCAAAACTGCCAACTCATCTCTCAACCTCGCAGCCAAAATAAAATCTAAATTTTTCGCTGCTTTTTCCATGGCTTTTTGTTTGGTTGCAATGGCTTCATCTAAATCTTCTGAGCCATAACTCGCTCTTTCTTCCGCAACTTTTAGCAAAATATTTTTTTGAATGTATCTATCTTCTGGGAAATCTTTTGGTTTTCCTACCAAAATTTCGGAGATTTTTTTGTTGACTTGCGTTGGTGTAATATCGTGTAAAGTATTGTATTCTCGCTGTTTTTCTCTTCTATAATTGGTATCGTCTATTGTAGCTTGCATAGATTTTGTCATTTTATCTGCGTACATTATTGCTCTACCATTCACATTTCTGGCAGCTCGTCCTACAGTTTGCGTCATCGATCTTTTGGAACGCAGCATTCCTTCTTTATCTGCATCAAGAATGGCAACCAAAGAAACCTCTGGCAAATCTAAACCTTCACGAAGAAGATTTACCCCAATCAAAACATCAAAAACACCTAAACGCAAATCTTGCATAATCACAATTCTCTCCAAAGTTTCTACATCAGAATGAATGTAGCGGCATCTAATTCCAAATTTTGTGAAATAAGTGGTGAGTTCTTCCGCCATTTTTTTGGTTAAAGTCGTCACCAAAACGCGCTCGTCTATTTCTGTTCTTTTATGAATTTCTTCCATCAAATCATCAATCTGATTTAATGTTGGTCGAACTTCAATTTCTGGATCCAATAAACCAGTTGGTC
>CAXYUO010000340.1:0-1585 GCA_964292185.1 uncultured Frigoriflavimonas sp. | reverse complement strand
CCCAAAAGCAGAGCTTTTGACCATTTGAAAATATTCTTGTTTTTCTCCTATCGCCAAAAAGGGAAAAAATCTTTCAGATTTTATTTCATTTTTTTTCAAAAAATTATAACATTATGAATCCAGAAAATAGAACAAATAACCAAAATGATTACTTAAAATTAATACAAGAATCCATCAAGAAAAAGGAGCGGAAAAGTAAGTTTTCTGCGCTGGGAAAATTGGGTGGGAGACCAAAAAAATTGAATAAAAAAGTTCATAAATATTCTATCAGTTTGAATGATAAGCAAAACGATTTTGCAAAAGATATTTGTGAGAAAAACCAAATTTCTTTGCAAGAATTTATAAGAAGAAAAATTGAAAATGAGCCACTTCCAAATCCAGAAAGAAACAAATTTATGGTACAGACAATTTCAAATTTTAATAGAATAAGCAATTTTTTTTGATTCCAAAATTTGGATGGAAAATGAAAGACATGAATTTAAAATTCTATTGAAAAACACTTGCACAGAAATTTTAAAATCCATCAAAAAATGATTGCAATTGCGAACGCGATAAAAGGAAGTTTTAAAGGGGTAGAATATCCAAACGATGAATCCAAAATTTACATTGATTCGGACGGAAAAATTTGTTCAAAAACCTATAATCTTTCTTCAAATATTGCGACTGAAAATTGGGATGAAATGAAAATGATTGCAAAATTGAGTTCGATAAAAAATAGATTTTTAGTAGCGGTTCTTTCTCCAACTGCGGAGCAATCTAAAGATTTGAAATTTGAAGATTGGAATAAAATGGCAGAAGATTATGCAGAAAAGTTCGGATTTATAAACAATCAATTTCGCTGGGACGTTCACGGAAATACAGATGAAAAACACTTGCATATATACGCTTCAAGAATTGATTTTTCGGGTAAAAATAAAGTTGTTGAAGGTAGAATTGGTTTAAGGTCCGGTAAATGGGCAGAACAATTTTCAAAAAGTAGAGGATGGAAAACGATTGATGAATTAACTGCTGAAAAAAAAATACAGATAAAAAACATGCTACAAGATGTACTGAAAACATCGAAAAATTTTCAAGAGTTGCGGAATTTATTAGAAAAGGAAACTTATACTATTCAGTTGAGTTTCAGTAATAGAACTGATGGAAATAAAACCTTAAATGGAATGAGAATAATGACTAAACAAGATGCAGAAAAAAGAAAAATAAGAGAGAATGCAACTCAGTTAGCCGTAGATAAAGGTAAAGAATTATTGCCCATTTCTATTAGAGGCAAGCCCAAGTTAATACCCGAACATTTGGAGAAGGCAAAAGAGTTAGGAGTACCACTTCTTCCAGTTGAAATGCAAAAATTTGTTTTAACCAAAGCACAGTTGAAAACCAAACCCGGATTTACACTTTCTGAACTTGGAAAAAATAAGAATGATCGTATTACAATTGGAGATATCGTCCTAAAATTTGAAGAAAACTCCAAAAATCCTACGGTACAAAATATTAAAATTGAATACGTAAAACCAAATTTAAACCTAAATGAGAACAATTTTTTATCAGAAATGATTGAAATTTTTCTAAAAAACAATTATTCATCTAC
>CAXYUO010000339.1:0-1588 GCA_964292185.1 uncultured Frigoriflavimonas sp. | reverse complement strand
TACTACACAAAATAATAATTCTACAATTTCTACTCCAAGATATCGTAATCAAACACAATCTACTTCTACAAGAAGCAACGACAATTCTTACAGAAGTAATTCTAATACAAATTCTTCTCCTGTAAGAAGTAGTTCAAGCAATTCTGGATCTACAAGATCAAGTGGAACAAGCAGCAGTAGCGGAAGTTCTAGATCTGGTGGTGGTTTCAGAAGATAATTAATTAATATAAATCATTTTTAATATGTTAAAAAAATCATTAATAGTTTGTAGTGTTGCCGTTGCATTTTTTGCAAATGCACAAGATGCATCTACTATTTCAAATACAATAAATGTATATTCTAATAGTTCTACACAAGGTTCTGCAAAATTTAATAGTATGGTAGGAAGTACTTCTGCTTTAGGTGGAGATGGAACTTCTTTGATGAATAATCCTGCTGGTTTAGGTGTTGCAATTTCTGGAAACGCTTCTGGTACTTTACTTGTGAATAATTACAACAACAAAAGTACTATGAATGGGAAATCTGTTGATTATAGTAAAACGCTTGCAGATGGTAATTTCAATGGGATTTCTAGCTTTCAGTTGCTTACAGAAACTCCTTGGAAATTTGTGAATATAGGAGTAAATTATTCCAGTGAAAATCTTGATAATTACGTAGAAACTGCTGGAAATACAAACATTAAACTACAAAAAAACCTTCTTGATAGTGGAAATAACCCTGTTGTAGGAAATTTATCTTACGAAGGTCATGCTTACAATAGAGTAGGAAGTGTTTCTAAAATGAGTTTTGGTTTAGGTGCAAATTATGACAATAGATTATATTTCGGTTTAGGAATTAATCTTCACGGTTCCGATTTAGAACAACATGATACAGCATTATTTCGTTTAGATTTAGATAATTCTTTAGCAGAATATAGCAAACAATACACCCCTTTTTCAGAAACTGGTGCTGGTTTTTCTGCAAATATAGGAATGATCGGGAAAGTAAACAAAGTTCTAAGACTTGGAGCTGCAATAGAATCTCCTACATTTTGGAATATTGATAGAATTTATACAGATTATTTTCAAGATTCTAGCGGATATATTTCTAATGATCAATATACTGAAACTAGAACTTTAACTACACCAATGAAAGGTATTTTGAGTGCAGCTTTAGTTCCAAACAAAAATTTCTCAGTAAACTTAGATTATACAATCGGACTTACAAAACCAGTTTACAAAGAACAAGGTGATGCAGAAGTAGAATTAAATGATTTTTTCAAAAATAGTTCTAAAGGAATGTCTGAAATAAAAGTTGGTGCAGAGTATAGATTAAAAGGATTAAGATTGAGAGGAGGATACGCTTTTGCAAATAGTCCACTAGATAACATTAGTCTTTCTACATACAATTCTGCAGGAGTTTCTGGAACCAATTCTTTAGATAATCTTTTTGTTGGAGATAGAAAAACAGTAGGTTTAGGATTAGGATATGATTGGAGTACTTTCTTTATAGATGCAGCTTATCAAAATGTGCAATCTACTTATTCTAACCCATTTTTAGCAGGATATGCAACTTATGGAACAGGATATTATTCAGCAGATTTCGATGC
>CAXYUO010000338.1:0-1596 GCA_964292185.1 uncultured Frigoriflavimonas sp. | reverse complement strand
GTTCTTTCAAGACCTAAAAAACACTACAGCGAAGTTGAAAGAGCTCCTTTAGAAGATGATCATAACAATTAAAAGTTCTAAAAAACAAGAGTCATGAAACATAGAACACCCGTACTTGTAAACATAGTAGCAATATTATTTATCTTAGTATTTTTATTCTACATGTTTATACAAAATACCTCTTTCTTATCTTCTCCTTATTTCTGGGGAACTATCGTAATAGGTATTGTTTTAGCATACATTTTCAATGCAATCGGTGCATTAGCTGAAAACGAAAGATTCAAGCAAATGACAGATGCAGAAAAAGCAACTTTCTTAAAAGAAAAAGAAATACCATATTTCAAAAGATTATATGATAGTGCTTTCAAAAAACAATCAGATGTTGAAGAAAAAGACATCCTTATTGACCATGGTTTTGATGGCATCAAAGAATTAGATAATCAATTACCAAAATGGTGGTTAGGTCTATTTTACTTTGGCGTAATTTATGCAGTAGTTTATTTAATTGCATACTCAGTTTCAGATTTTGCTCACCCAGACAAAGAATATGAAGCAGAGCACAAACAGCAATTAGCAGATATCGCTGCTTATGATGCGGTTACTCCTAAAGCGACTATCGAAACTGCAAAATATAATGCAGATAATATTGCAGAAGGAGAACAAATCTTCAAGACCAACTGTGTATCATGTCACAGTGAAGGTGGAAAAGGAGGAATTGGACCAAACTTCACTGATGATTTCTGGATCAATCAACCAGAAAAAACATTATTCAAAAATGTATTTAACATGGTAGAAAATGGTAGTCCAAACAATCCTACCATGCAAGCTTACGGTAAAAATGGAGTTCTTAATGGTAACGACATCGAAAAAGTAGCTGCGTACATCTACCACATTAACCAAGAAATGCCAGATGCTGCTGGTGGAGCTGCTCCACAAGGAACCAAGGCAAATTGGGAAAAATAAAATTAAAAAATTATATTTGTTATAAAAGAAAATATGAAAAGTTAGTTTTTATAATAAATAACATACAAAAATGGCTAATAAAGAAGAACAAATTGGCGCTGGTCAAGTAATTCATGCAGAAACCTTCAGAGATTCTGTAGCAACTATAGAACAAACGGGTTCTAGAAAATGGGTATATCCTAAAAAACCAAAAGGGAAATTTACCAATTACAGAGATATTGTCACGTTCATTTTATTAGCCATTTTCTTTATTACTCCATTTCTTAAAATAAATGGAAATGCAATGCTCAAAATAAATATTATCGATAGAGAATTTTTTATTTTCGGGCAACCATTCTATCCGCAAGACTTCTTTATTCTTGCAATAGGAGCAATTACTTCTCTTGTTTTCATTATTCTTTTTTCCGTAATCTTCGGAAGAATTTTCTGTGGTTGGATTTGTCCACAAACCATTTTTATGGAAGGTGTTTTCCGTAAAATAGAATTTTGGATTGAAGGAGATAGAAACAAACAAATTAGATTAGCCAGTCAACCTTGGAATGCAGAAAAAATCTGGAAAAAAGGATTGAAATGGTCTGTTTATGTAGACATTTCTCTTATCATTACGCATTGGATGTTTATGTACATCGTAGG
>CAXYUO010000337.1:0-1601 GCA_964292185.1 uncultured Frigoriflavimonas sp. | reverse complement strand
CATTCTGGAATAATTGAAAAACTTAAACAAAAAATTTTATAGAAAAAGCTTCCACCATGTCATTGCGAGGAACGAAGCAATCTTCTAAAGGTACTTTGACTCGTAAAAGGATTGCTTCGTTCCTCGCAATGACGGAATCAATTTCACGAAACCTTGTCAAGGTTTTGAACCTTGACAAGGTTAATTTCCTACAAGGTTAAAATTTGCGTAGAGATTCCTACGGAATGACAAAATGATGATTGAATTGCTTTTTTTTGCGCCGAATCTACAATTTCACAAACAGTAGATTGAAAACTTTTACCTTTTTACTTACCACTTTTTCCTTGAATCACATCCACCTCCAAATAACTATCTCCAAAAATTTTAATCATTGCTTTAATGTAATCTTCTTTGGTTGCAAAGTTTGGATTTTCCAAAAATTTCTGTGGATTTACAGCAAATAACGGAAACCAAGTGCTGGAAATCTGAATCTGTATTTTGTGCCCTTTTTTGAAAGTGTGCATCACATCTTGCAACTGAAAATTAACTGCCGTTTTTTGGTTTGGAATTAATGCTTCTCCTTTTTCGCGGGTATTTCTAAATCTTGCAGGCATTATTTCGCTGCGAACCATTTGATGATAATTACCATAAATAACACCGTCTTTTTTCTCGGTTGGTTTGTAATCTTCTGGATAAACATCAATTAATTTAACTGCAAAATCTGCATCGGTAGAAGTAGAAGCGATGTTTAATTTAGCAAAAATTTCACCACCAAAAGTAGTATCTTCTGATAAAATATCTGTGGTAAAAGTGAGTACATCTGGTCTTCCAACAGCAAAACGTTGATCTTCGCTCATGTAATTTCTGGGTGTAAATCCATTAAAATCTCTCAAATTATCCGAACTTACAACAGGATTATTTGGATCGCTGTAATATTCTGAATTTACTGTAGATGGTGATTTTTCTAAAGTTCCATTAGCCAAATAAAATTTTATTTTCTTAGCTTCTTTTGGTGGGTAAGTTGCGAATTCTCGCCATTCTTTGCTTCCTGTATCATACATCATTGCTTCTGGTAAACCTGCATCAGTCTTAGAATTTTCTTTTAAATAATGATTGAAGAATTTCGTTTCCAAGTTTTTTTGGTAATAGGTTGCGATGCTATCTCCAAAATAAATATCATTATGAAAAGTTTTTCCAGTTTCTCTTCCCCAAGCTCCGTGAGAAAATGGACCCATCACAATTGTATTTTTCGCTTTTGGGCTCGTTTTTTCTATGGTTTTGTAGATGTTTAGCGGTCCAGAAAGATCTTCTGCATCGTACCAACCTCCAACTGTCATCACTGCATGATTTACGTTTTTTAAATGAGGAAGAATGCTTCTTTTTTGCCAATAATCATCGTAATTTGGGTGATTCATAATTTCTGTCATAAAGAAATTATCTTTGTAATATTTTTGGTAAGCATCATTTAAAGTTCCCATTTCACGGTAAAATTTCAAGCCATCTTCCGAAGTTTGCTTCAAATAAGAATCCATGTACCAACTTTTATTTTCTGCTTTTGTTTTTTGAACGCCAAAAACAGGAAAAGTTCGGAAATAGCCTAACATAAATTTTCCGTTATGCAA
>CAXYUO010000336.1:0-1628 GCA_964292185.1 uncultured Frigoriflavimonas sp. | reverse complement strand
CGGTGCAGGAGTGATGTCTTGGTTGTAAAAGCAAAAATAGAAAACTGCTTTTACCATTGGATTATTAATTTTCGTCATCATTTTAACGTGTTTTTCTTTTTCAGATTTATTTCCGAAATTTATTAAGGAAAATTATATCATGAAATATTCCTTAAAAGCTTTACCTTGTTGCGTTGTTTGGTTTCGGGTTATTTATGAATTAATGACCAAAGATTTCGAAAAAGAGTATCAATTAGATTAATTCATTTATGAAAAAAATTTCCATCGTCATTCCAGCTCATAATGAAGAAGATAATGTTGCTTTGATTCATCAAAAAATTAAGGAAGTTTTCTCTACGCTCGAAAATTATCGTTTTGAAATTATTTTTGTGAATGATGGAAGTCGTGATCAAACTCAACAAAAATTAGAAGAATTATCCAAAAATTTTGAAGAAGTGAAATTCATAGAATTTTCTCGAAATTTCGGACATCAACCTGCAGTAAAAGCCGGAATGGATTTTGCCAACGGAAACGCTGTAATCTCCATGGATGCAGACTTGCAACATCCTCCAGAATTGATTATCGACTTAATAAAAAAATGGGAAGAAGGTTTTGATATCGTTTATACCATCAGAACTTATCCCAAACAAATTTCGGCATTTAAGAGAAAAACTTCCACTTTATACTATAAATTTTTGGCAGGGATTTCTGATGTCAATTTAAGTGAAGGCGGCGGTTCAGATTTCAGATTAATGGATTCTTCTGTGGTAGATGTGGTTAGAAATATGAATGAATCTGATATTTTTCTTCGAGGTTTATCCAATTGGATGGGCTTTAAACAAACCGGAATTCGTTTCACAGCCGGAGAAAGAGCTTCTGGAGAAAGCAGTTATAACCTCCAAAAAATGATGAAATTTGCTTTTACAGGAATTACTGCTTTTAGCGTGAAACCATTGTATTTAGCGGCTTATTTAGGATTTATTTTTTCTGCAATTGCTATTTTCGGATACGGAATTTACGTAGTGCATTCATTTATAGCAGGAACAGAAATTTCAGGATGGGCTTCTTTGATTATGACCGTTGTTTTTTTTGGTGGGATACAATTGATTATTTTAGGAATAATCGGTATTTATTTGGGTAAAATTTTCAAACAAGTAAAAGAAAGACCAAATTATATTGTTAGAAGTAAAAATTTTTAAGGATGAAAATTGCATTTGATGGAAAACGTTTTTTTAATAACAGTTCGGGTTTAGGAAACTATTCACGAGATTTAGTAAGAATTTTAGCAACGTTTTTTCTTGATAATCAATATGTTTTATTCAATAAAAACCAATCGGAAAGAGGAAAAGAAATTCTAAAATTAGCCAATGTTTCTTTCGTAGAAACGAACAAAGGAAATTTTGCCCGTCAATTGAATTTTCTAAACAAAAATCATTTTCTCTTCTACTTATCCGATACCACATGGATTTTAGTTTTGTTTCCAATTCTGTTGTTGCCCAATCAGAATATCCATTATTTGTTACGACACTTCCTAACCATGACGACTTTTGATTTTGAAATTCAATTCCTGCTTTCATCCAATTATTAGAATTTTGGTATATTGCTATTCCGCACTGATCAAATAACTCTGAATAATCGAATTCTGCTTT
>CAXYUO010000335.1:0-1657 GCA_964292185.1 uncultured Frigoriflavimonas sp. | reverse complement strand
AGAAAATCCAAATCTAAATAATGAAGAAAAAGAAAAAGCTGTAGGTATTACTAAAAAATCAAATCAACCCCTTACTCAGCAAAAATATCAACAAGGAAGCTATGCAGGAAATTCAAATACTTCTGCTAATAATACCAGTTATTCTTCAAAGCCTGCAAAATCTGTCGCTATAAAAACAAGCAATTCTTCTTCTAATAATAGTGAAGCACAAGAATATGATGCGTTAATGAATTCTTCACTTCAAGACCATAAAGATAAAACTGTACAGATTTTAAATAAATTATTTGATAATGATCCTTCTAGTAAAGATTGTATCGTGATGATACAAAACAAATCTGATTGCAACATGATTATGAGAATTGAAGGACCAGGAAATGCTAGTTACAAACTTGCTATTCCTGCAAAAGATGAAAATTCTATTGTAGTTATGAAAGGAGATTACCAATTTTCTAGTTTGGTTTGTGGTGCTCAATACACATCACAAAAATCAATTAAAAAAGGAATGATGGTATCTTTGGATAACCCTGGAAAATAATATTTTATTAAATTCTAAATTGATAATTTATTTTTTATTAATAATAGCTTTGTTATATTTGCTACTTTCAACGAAATTATGGGTAAAAATAAGCAGGCTAGATTTAATGAAAACAGAATTCTACCAAATGTAGTACAACCTACAAGAGAAGAAGCGCAAGAAAACTTCAAACTAAAAGGAAAATGGCATTCGGATTTTTTTAAAAATAATAATCCAATTGTTTTAGAGTTGGGTTGCGGAAAAGGAGAATATTCTGTAAATCTTGCTGCGGCTTTCCCGAACAAAAATTTTCTTGGAATTGATATAAAAGGTGCTAGATTTTGGTTTGGTGCGAAAGAAGCGATAGCAAAAAATCTACAAAACGTTGGGTTTCTTAGAACACAGATAGAGCTTATTGAAAATCTATTTTCAGAAAATGAAATTGATGAAATCTGGATCACTTTTCCTGATCCTCAATTAAAATACCGTAGAACAAAACATAGATTAACCAATCCAGAATTTCTTGATCGTTATAGAAAAATTCTAAAAAAAGACGGAATCGTACATCTAAAAACCGATTCGGAATTTCTACATGGTTATACTTTGGGAATGTTACAAGGTTCTGGTTGCGAAATAATAACTGCACATCATGATATTTATGGAGCTCCAGAATACCAAACAGATACGCCGCTTTTAAGAGAAGTACAAACCTATTACGAAGAATTATTTTCATCAAAAGGGAAAACAATTACTTATATAAAATTTAAACTTTGCTAAATTTCACGAAGATAAAAACAACTTATTTTGTCAAATAATCGAAATTTCATGAAGTCAATTCTTTAATTTACGCTAAAATATATCAAAAGATAATTTAACCACGTACGTTTTCAATTTAGTCTGAAATAATTTAATATTTTAGAAATAAAATCAAAATTTTATTTGATATAAATACACGAATATTCTTAAAATTTATTCGTGCATTAATTTCATTATATCTTCTATTTCGTGGAGAATTATTTTTAATTCAAAAACTAAATTTTAATTTTGTTTGGCGTTTATTTTCTTATTTTAGCTTATAATGTGAGCACTCGCAATCGCTATGCTTAAAAACAGATGTTAATTTTTGCGTTTAAAATTTGCCTT
>CAXYUO010000334.1:0-1667 GCA_964292185.1 uncultured Frigoriflavimonas sp. | reverse complement strand
ATCTGATTTAATGTTGGTCGAACTTCAATTTCTGGATCCAATAAACCAGTTGGTCTTATAATTTGCTCCACAAATTCTCCACCACATTTTTCTAATTCGTAATCTGCAGGTGTTGCAGAAACATACAAAACCTGATTTTGCATGCTTTCAAATTCTACAAATTTCAAAGGACGATTATCCATCGCTGCAGGAAGCCGAAAACCATATTCTACCAAAGATTCTTTTCTGCTTCTATCTCCACCATACATCGCATGAACTTGCGGAATGGTAACGTGAGATTCATCTATTTCCATCAAAAAATCTTTCGGAAAATAATCTAAAAGGCAAAACGGACGAGATCCTGGTTCTCTTCCATCCATATATCTGGAGTAATTTTCGATACCAGAACAATAGCCCAATTCTTTTATCATTTCTAAATCTAGCTCGGTTCTTTCTTGCAATCTTTTGGCTTCCAAAGGTTTATCTACAGAACGGAAAAAATCTACTTGATCCATCATGTCATCTTGAATTTGGCTGATAGCTGCATTCATGGTTTCTTTGGAAGTAACGAAAAGATTGGCTGGATATATTTGAATTTCTTCAAATTGAGACATTACATTTCCAGAAATAGGGTCAAAACTTTGAATTTTCTCTATCTCATCACCAAAAAATTGAATCCGAATTGCATTATCTGCATAAGCTGGATAAACATCAATCACATCTCCTTTCACACGAAAAGTTCCCCGTTGAAATTCGTTTAAAGTTCTGGCATACAAAGCACCAACTAAATTGTGAAGCAGAGAAGTTCTCGTTATTTTTTCGCCAATTGCGATGTTTACTAAAGTTTTTTCAAACTCTTTTGGATTTCCGACTCCATAAATGCAAGAAACAGAAGCAACAATAAGCACATCTCTTCTGCCAGAAAGCAAACTTGCCGTTGCAGAAAGTCGCAGTTTTTCTACTTCTTCGTTGATGGAAAGATCTTTTTCTATATAAGTTCCAGACGAAGCGATGTAAGCTTCTGGTTGATAATAATCGTAATAACTTACAAAATATTCTACCGCATTATCTGGAAAAAACTCTTTAAACTCTACAAAAAGTTGCGCTGCCAAAGTTTTATTATGCGCCAAAACGAGTGTTGGTTTTTGCACATTGTTCACCAAATTTGCAACGGTAAAAGTTTTCCCAGAACCTGTAACACCTAAAAGCGTTTGGTATTTCTCGCCGATATTGATGCCATCTGTCAGTTTTTTTATGGCAGTTGGTTGATCTCCGGTTGGTTTAAATTCTGAATGCAGATTGAATTTCATCATTTTTTTGAAGGAAAGGTTGATTGATTAAAAAAAATCGTTTTAATCTTCACAAAATTACGAAAAAAGAAAAGAGTTTTTAACTGCGATTAGAGAGTCATTCGTTTTGAATGAAAGAAAATGTGATTTGGGATTTTTTATTTTGAAAAATAACCGTATCTCAAACGTTAGTTTGTCATTCCGGAGGAATCTATATGCTGAGATTCCTCTGGAATGACAAATAACATGTTAAAATACTTTCTCTAAAAATTTTTTTAGTACATGACAAAAACTATAACCTGTTGAAAATCAGGCAATTAATTTTGATTTAATTTACATAAAATACTGGTAATCAGTATATTAGAAGATGTTTACAACGCACGCTTCCAAGTATAAGAA
>CAXYUO010000333.1:0-1686 GCA_964292185.1 uncultured Frigoriflavimonas sp. | reverse complement strand
TAATCGTGCTAAAGCACGATTCTATTGATGAAAATTGTAGAAATATTTAACCAAAAAAAGACTTCCAATTTCTTGAAAGCCTTTTAAATTATCCATAAAACAAAAGATTTAAAATCTATTATCTTTTCGTCTATTTTCTATTATCTAAATTAGTTCTTCACCAATTCTACATCAAAAACCAACCAAGCATTTGCAGGAATTACACCTCCTGCTCCATTTGCTCCGTATCCTAAACCTGGCGGAATCAAAAAAGTTGCGGTTTCGCCTTCTTTCAAAAGCATAATACCTTCGTCCCAACCTTTTATCACTCTTCCCATTCCTACAGGAAAATCTATCGGCTCTCCTCTTTTAAAAGAATTATCAAATTCAGTTCCATCAATTAATTTTCCAGCATAATGCACAGCAACAGTATTTCCTGCAACGCAAGCTTTTCCATCGGTAGTTTTGGTGATTTTGTAAAATAAACCAGATTCTGTAGCAGTCATTCCTGCTTTCATTTCTTCTACCATTTTCAATTGATTGTTTTTAAAGTCTTCTTCTTTTTTCTTTTTTGCAGCTGCAAGTTCTTCTAGAATTTTTTTATTGTTGGCTTCTATTTTACCTTTTCCTTCATTAAATAAAGTTGCAGCATCGTATTTTTTAAACTCATCTCCTTTTGAGAAAATGCTTACTTTTTGCAAAACGATATCCGTTTTTGGTTTATCTTGAGCTCCTCTTGGTTCTGCAACTATTGCATCTATCACGTTTTGTCCATCTACAACTTCACCGAAAATAGTATGTTTACCATCTAACCAAGGCGTTGCAACTTGCGTGATGAAAAACTGAGAACCATTCGTGTTCGGACCAGAATTAGCCATAGATAAAACACCTTTTCCAGTATGGGTTAGGTCGTTTTTTTCGTCAGCAAATTTGTAACCAGGATCTCCCATTCCTGTTCCTTTTGGATCTCCACCTTGTATCATGAAATTTTCAATCACACGGTGAAAAATAGTTCCATCATAAAAAGGGACTCCTTTTGCTTTGGCTTTATTATCGATTTTTCCTTCTGCTAATCCAACAAAATTGGCAACTGTAACTGGAGATTTTTTATCTTCCAATTTCACAATCATATTTCCTTTTGAGGTTTGTAAATTGGCATACAATCCGTTTCCAAGATTTTCGAAAGTTTGTTTTTCTACGTTCATTTTTTTGTAAATTGGTGTGCAGCTCATCATTGCGAAAGCTGCTATTATTAATATAATTTTATTTTTTATCATGAGATTTTATTATTTTTAAATTGATGATTAAAGGTATGTCGCTTCCTATTTTATTTCCATCTCCATAAGTTCCGTAAGCCAAAGCAGATGGTACCAAAAGTTGAGCTTCTTCTCCAATTTTCATTTTTTGCAATGCATTTTGCACCGCTTTCAAATCTGTAACTTTACCTACAGGAATTTCTTGAAATCCTTTCGGAGATTTATAAACCAAATGCCCATCAAAATCTGACATGGTATATTTGTAAGAAATTATCAAATCATCTGGATTATTGTTTCTTTCTTCAAAATTTTCTTTGTCAATCCAATAATTCAAAGGTAATGCAAAAAACTTTTTTGGTTGATTTTTCATCCATTCTTCCATCAATCTTCTTTCTATTTCATTGATGTTTCTTGCTCTTTCTTGAGAAATTTGTATCTCAGATTTTTCTGC
>CAXYUO010000332.1:0-1735 GCA_964292185.1 uncultured Frigoriflavimonas sp. | reverse complement strand
ATTTTTTGCCTCATAAAATCTGGACAAACCAATAGCATTTTACAATGATCTAGCGCTTTGTGCAAATCTTGTTTTGGATTATTAAATAGTTTAAAAATCTTATTAATATCTGCCATCACATTTCTATTGCTGGTCATCAATAGATTGTCGCCGTATATTTTCGCAGTTTTTTCATTAAAATTTCCTGTACTTACAAAACCGTATTGTATGGTTTTTTGGTTCACTCTTTTTTTAATAATGCATAATTTTGCGTGTACTTTTTTATTAGGAATTCCGTGCAGAACTTTCACACCTTCTAGTTCCATTCTTTCCGTCCACATCAGATTATTTTCTTCATCAAATCTTGCACGAAGTTCTATGATGATGGTTACAGCTTTTCCATTTCTGGCTGCATTTATCAGAGCATTTGCAATTTTAGAATTGCTTGCCAATCGATAAGCTGTAATTTGTATACTTTTCACATCAGGATCCATTGCTGCTTCTCGAAGTAAATCAATTACGGGTGTAAAATTATGATACGGAAAAGTAAGCATCACATCTTTATCTAAAAGTACATCAGATATTCTTTTAGAATTAGCAAAAGCCGGATGTTGAAAAGATTTTCTTTCTTTCGGAGTTTCTGTATTTCTCAAAATATCAGGAAAATCCATAAAATGCTTGAAATTATGTATTTTCTGACCAGCAATTATGCTATCTCTTTGGCTGAGTTTTAGCTTTTTAATCAAAAATTCTACCAAATCTTTGTCCATATCTTTATCAAATACAAAACGTGTTGGCTTGCCTTTTCTTCGAGATTTTATGGCTTTTTCAATTTTTTCTGAAAGTGTAGTTTTTATATCATTATCCAAATCAAATTCTGCATCTTTTGTTACTTTAAAGCAGTGTGCTTCAAAACTGTCAAATTCAAAATAAGAAAAAATATGGGGCAAATTATGAATAATTACATCTTCTAATAATAGAACATGTTTTTCTTCATTTTCAGATGGCAATTGCACAAATCTACCTGTAAATCTTGATGGAACTTCTATGATGGCAAAATTACTTTCTTCTGGATTTTTTTTTCTTCGCATTGCAACACCAATGTACAAACTTTTGTCTCTCATGTATGGCATTGCAGTATGAGAATTGAGTAGAATTGGGATCACATTGCTCTCCACTTCTTTATCGAAAAACGTTGTTACAAATATTTTTTGTTGTTCTGTAAGTTTTTTAGAAGTTTTGATAAACACATTTTTTTGTGCCATTTCTTGCTGAATTTTCTCCCAACATTCATCAAAATCTCCTTGTTGCTTAATTACAATATCATGAACTTGTTTTAAAATTTTAGAAGGCGATTGAAAAAACGAATCCGAAACCACTTTATCTTTAAAATCCATTGCACGTTTTAAACCTGCAACTCTTACCCGAAAAAACTCGTCTAAATTATTAGAAAAAATACCCAAAAAACGTATTCTTATAGGCAAAGGAACGCTTTCATCCATTGCTTCTTGCATCACTCTTTCATTGAAGGAAAGCCAAGTTACATCTCTCGGATTAAATTCATTTTGCATAAAAATCTTTGTTTCTTCAAAAGTAAGGTTTTATATTTTTTTTCAGTATTAAATTTAGTTAAGATTTATATGAACTTTCGCATTGTATATGATAAAAACTTTTGTTTGAAAAGAAAATTGAACTTTTATAAACTAAACTTTCGGAGCAAATATAGCCCAAAAAATCACGCAGCCCTTTTATTTGT
>CAXYUO010000331.1:0-1768 GCA_964292185.1 uncultured Frigoriflavimonas sp. | reverse complement strand
GTTTCATCTATTAATAAGCCAATTTTTTCGTTTGTTTCCTTTTTTATTTCATTAATAATGGAGGTAGTTTGAGTGCTTACTTCATCAAAAATACTTCGGTAGCTCCAAGGAGATTCGCTTGTAAAATGATGTATTTGAGAGTATTGTGTGTCTGGTACAATTTCTGTCATGCGTTCTATATTTCTTTTTTGGGAATACAAAAGTCCGCAACCGTACAAAAAGGCAAGCATGGATTTGTCATGCGTTTTTGTCATGAAAGTTTTGGCAACTTCACGAAAAAATTTTTTGAACCGATTGATCTCGGCTGGTTGGATTTCTGTATTGTCATTATTAAAGTTTTTATAGGCGTTTTGTTTGCTTGTTTACCTCGTAAAGATACTGAAAAACAAGCAATTAACCAAATAAATTGTGCTTTTTTTAACTTGGCAAAGTGGAATTAAAATAGGATGATTGAAATACCACCACATCACTATAAAACCATTATTGCTTAAATGGATAGGTCAAAAAACTAAAAAGGTTACACATTTTTATAATTAAATTTTATTTGAACCTATTTTTTATCTTGTATAAATCTATCATATCAATACAGAAAACCTTATTTTTGCATTTCTGCACCTTTTTGCAGATTTCAATACCGAAAAATGAGCGACAAAAAAGAATATATAGAAGTTTACGGAGCAAGAGAAAATAATCTTAAAAATATTGATGTAAAAATCCCTAGAAATGAATTGGTTGTAATCACAGGTTTATCCGGAAGTGGAAAATCTTCTTTAGCTTTTGATACTATTTTTGCAGAAGGACAACGCAGATATATCGAAACATTTTCTGCTTATGCACGTCAATTTTTAGGTGGTTTAGAACGTCCAGATGTAGATAAAATTGAGGGACTTTCTCCCGTAATTGCCATAGAACAAAAAACTACCAATAAAAATCCTCGTTCTACTGTTGGAACAGTTACAGAATTGTACGATTTTTTGAGATTACTTTTCGCAAGAGTTTCAGATGCATACTCCCTTACTTCTGGTAGAAAAATGGTGAATTATACCGAAGATCAGATTTTAGAAACTTTATTAAATAATTATAAAGATGAAAAGTTACTTCTGTTAGCACCAGTTGTTCGTTTCAGAAAAGGGCATTACAATGATCTTTTTATTCAAATGGCGAGAAAAGGATATGGACAAGCCAGAATTGATGGCGAAATTGTTGATATAGAGTACGATTTAAAATTAGATAGATACAAAACCCACGAAATAGACATCGTTATCGATCGTTGGATTATTGGAGAAAATGCAACCGAAAATAGAATGCAACAATCCCTAAAAACCGCAATGGAAATGGGAGAGGGAACTATAGGAATTCAAAAATTTGGTGATAATGAGATTCAATATTATTCTAAAAATTTAATGGACGAAGTTTCTGGAAACTCATTAGAATTACCAGAACCCAACACGTTTTCCTTCAATTCTCCGAAAGGAAGCTGCAGCAATTGCAGAGGTTTAGGAAATATTAAACAAATTAACACCAAATATTTTGTAGAAAAACCTAGTTTATCCATCAATCAAGGTGGTTTGTTGCCTGTTGAAGATATAAAATCTAATAAATATATTCTTAGCCAAATTAAAATTATTTTAGAATTATTTGCCATTAAAAAATCCAATCAATACGGTGTTGTTAACTCATCAGGCAAAGAGATTGTTCCTGAAATTTATGATAGCATTAATTATTTTGATGAATCAGGTATTGCCAAAGTTGGAAAAAACCATAAATT
>CAXYUO010000330.1:0-1784 GCA_964292185.1 uncultured Frigoriflavimonas sp. | reverse complement strand
TTCCAGCTTTAATTCTTAAAATTAGTCTATATTTATAAAATACAAACATACGAGTAACAAAAGAATGAGTTTAATTTATTCTCATTAAAGATAAAATAAGTCACATTACACTTATTTTATCTTTAAAACGTGTTTAATTTCCTTAAAATTTTGTTTTTTTTGTGGTTTTAATACAATTTTAAACACGTTCTAAATATTTAAAAATTTTTCCAAAACATCTGCAATTTTCCTGTCATTTGCCAATCTTGGAATTTTATTTTGTCCACCCAATTTTCCTTCAGATTTTGCATATTCTTGAAAAGCATCTTTTTTTAATTTAGAAATAATCAAAGGTTGAAGCACATTTCCTTTTATTAAATCATCATAATAGGTATTTCTATTTCGCAATTCTAAGTCTAAATTCTTTTGAAAATCTTCAAAATTTTCTGGTTCTTTTTCAAATTCTATAAACCATTCGTGATACGGAAGACCATTTTTTGGATTGACTTCTGGAGCAAGATGAAATTCTGAAATTTGAGCAGGAAATTGTTCTACCGTTGATTTCATGGCTTCTTCTACTTCAAATGCGATTACATGTTCACCAAAAGCAGAAGTAAAATGCTTGGTTCTGCCACTTACCAAAATTTTGTACGGATTTTTATTAATAAACCGCACCACATCACCGATGGAATATGCCCAAAGTCCGGAATTGGTAGTTAATATTAAAGCATAATCTTTGTTGAGTTCTATTTCATTTAAAGTTAAACGATGTTCATTTTGATCTGGTTTTCCGTAATGTTCTAGAGGAATAAATTCATAAAAAATCCCGTGATTAGTCAATAATAGAAGTCCTTCTTCTTCAAATTGATCTTGAAAAGCAAAAAATCCTTCACTTGCAGGAAATGTTTGTATCACATCTACTTTTGCACCCAGTAAATTTTCCATTTTCTCGCGATAGGGTTCATAATTTACGCCACCTGTTATAATTAATTGAAGGTTTGGGAATAATTCTATAATTTTTTTGCCGTTTCTGGCTATTAATTTTTCAAAATACATAATCAGCCAAGGTGGAATTCCAGAAATGAGTGTCATGTTTTCTTTTTCGGTTTCCAAAACGATAGCATCTACTTTTTCTTCCCAATCTTCTATTAAATTGGTAGCTTCACTTGGCAATCTATTTTTTTGAAGATAAGATGGAATATGATGGGCAACAATACCAGAAAGCCGACCCGTTTTTATGCCATAATTTTCCTCTAATTTCGGACTTCCTTGGATAAAAATCATTTTTCCATTCACGAAATTCGCTGTGTTTTTTTGAGCGATGTAATGAAAAATAGCAGATTGTGCAGCTGCAGTTTGATTTTCCATGCCTTCTTTAGAAATCGGAATGTATTTGGAACCAGAAGTGGTGCCAGAAGTTTTTGCGAAATAAGCGGGAGTTTCTGTCCAGAGAATATCTTTTTGCCCTTTTTTCACTTTTTCTATGAAAGGTTTTAGCTGTTCATAATCTGCAACGGGAACTTTGGCTTGAAAATCTTTAATATTATTGATTTCTTCAAACTGATGAAGCCGACCAAAAAGTGTTTTCTCGGCTGTTTTTACTAAAGAAATGAGCAAGTTTTGTTGATCTTGCACAGCATTATTTTTGAATAAAGCAGTTTTCTTTACGTGATTTTTCGCCCAGAATAGAGCAGCAGATTTTTTTAGGAATGAAAGCATGGTTCAAAAATAAGAAAATTTGCAGATATTAGCTCAAAGTCGGGAGACTTTGCCTTTACTTTGAATTGTGATAAAATTCTTAAATT
>CAXYUO010000329.1:0-1793 GCA_964292185.1 uncultured Frigoriflavimonas sp. | reverse complement strand
TCGGGCTCATATTACCCGATGTTTGAGATGAGCACAGTTTAGTTTACACTCCCATAAAAAGATATGTTTCCTTATAAATAAACTTTCGTTTTGTATGCAAGATAACAAACAAAACCCCGAAAAAATCCGAGGTTCTATTTATATAATATCTTAAAGTTTTTTCTAAGCGATGATAATTGTAGGATTCATCGTGATTTTCGATTTTATCGAATTAGAAATCAAACAATGTTGCTCAGATTTTTGCAAAACGCGTTCTGCTTTTTCTCTGTCACTTTCATTTGTGATGGTAACGGTTGGTTCCAAAATAACTTCTGTCATTAGAAATTTCCCTTCCACTTGTTCCAATTTTCCGCTGGATTTACATGTGAAACCGGTGAATTCTAATTTAGAATTTTCTGCAATGGATAAAAAGGTTGTCATCAAACAACTTGCAACTGCAGAAGTGAACATATGTTCGGGAGACCAAATTCCTTCCACACCTTTCGGGAATTGCGGCGGAGTTGCAATTTCAACCGTGGTTGAAAGTTCTGGAGAAGACATTTCGCCTTGTCTGTCTTTGGTCCAAGAAATATTTACGTTGTATAAATGTGCATCCATGATTTTAAATTTTACCATTTAAACTTCCCCAACCTCCACCATTGTGAACATCGGTATAACCGTTATTTAAAAGGATTGTTTTTGCAGAGCCGCTTCTCATTCCAGAAGCGCAACACGTAATAATGGTTTTGTTTTTATCTTTCAATCTTGATAAATTATTAGCCAATTGATCTACAGGAATATTGATAGAGTTTTTGATGTGTCCACCTGCATATTCGCCTTTGCTGCGAACATCCACGATAATTGCACCATTTTTCATTAATTCTGCGTAATCTGTTTTTTTTAATCCGAAAAGATTATTGATAGTATCTAACATAAATTTGGTTTTTAATTGTAATTAATGATGCAAATTTATGTTGATGAAATATAAATAACAGTAATCAATATCACAGAAGCTCAATTTTGTTTCGAGAAAGTATTAAAAGATGATCTTTTTCCATTTGTTTCAAAACTCGGCTTGTTGCTTCACGTGTAATTCCCAATTCATCGGCTAATTGTTGATGCGTCACCGAAATTTCTTTAGATTGATAAAGCTGCGTTTTTTGTTTTATTAAATGGAGTAGACGCGTATCTATTTTTTGAAAAGCCACAGAATTCACGACATCTAAAAGTTCTTCAAATCTTTTTTGATACAAATTAAAAA
The DNA here is from genome assembly GCA_964292185.1 of uncultured Frigoriflavimonas sp. Lineage (GTDB taxonomy): Bacteria > Bacteroidota > Bacteroidia > Flavobacteriales > Weeksellaceae > Frigoriflavimonas. The sequence continues at coordinate 553 of CAXYUO010000329.1, read as the reverse complement.
TAAAGTCTGTCCAATCTGGATATTTTTTCACCCATTCTTTGGCTTTATCTGCAGGAATCAGCATTATTTCTGCATCTTCTTCTACAATAGCTTTTATTTTTGAAGTTTCATTTTTCATTCCAGCAAGAATAGAAACGATGCAAGATTCGCCTGGAGTTAAATAATAGAGTAGGATTTCTCGTCCGTCTTCTTCAGTTCTAATCACTTTTATACTGCCAGAAATAACAACGGGAATATGTTTGATATAAGAATCCATATTCACAATTACATCTCCTGCTGAAAATTGCTTGAGATTTCCGGAATCTTCAATTTCTTTCACTAAATCTGAGTGGAAAATATCTTTTAAAATCATTGGATAAAGTTAATGAAAAAATCATTATTTAAAACTAAAAAAAAATCTCCTTTCAAATAAATGAAAAGAGATTTTTATTAATATTTGAAACTTGAAAAAGCTTTATTTCAGAAATATTATTCTAATTTAAAACTATTTTCAAAGTATTTTTTCACTACTGTCCGATAAAGAAAAAATCTGTTATAAAAATCATTTAAAAGT
>CAXYUO010000328.1:0-1797 GCA_964292185.1 uncultured Frigoriflavimonas sp. | reverse complement strand
ACAATATCTAGACCCGATGCTCATATCGCCTTTTTGTGAGGCATCAAATAATTTTGGCAAATCATTAGGATTGTGCGAAAAATCTGCATCCATCTCGAAGATGTAGTCATAACCATTTTCTAGCGCCCATTTAAAACCATGAATGTAAGCTTTGCCTAATCCGTCTTTTACTTTTCTTATGGTAAGATGTAGCAAATGCGGAAATTCATGCTGCATTTTTTTTACGATTTCTGCGGTTCCATCTGGTGATGAATCATCTACAATCAAAACATGAAAATCTTGTTCTAAAGCAAAAACCGCTTTAATAATGTTTTCTATATTTTCTTTTTCGTTGTAGGTTGGGATAATGACTAATTTTTTCATAGAGATAAGAAAATGCAAAGATAATGTTTTTAAGGTTTTAAATAATTATTTAATATAGCCTTATATCAAAATGTATTCCTTAAAATTCTTACTTTTGCAAAAAATCTAATAAATTGATAAGAGTTGTAGAACATCATGACTGGGTTATTTACTGTATTATAGGCATTATTCTGTCTTATATTATCATATTTAAAACCCTGCACAGAGATGTAACCTTGATAGAATTTATTTTACAACCTTATGAAGAATCAAACAATAACACTTTAAGTTGGGTTTTCACTACTATACTTTTTTCGGTAAGTTTTTCGGTGTTATTTTCGCAATTCATTCCGATTGTCCCTAAATTTATTACCCAAAATTTAGTTATAACAGGCATTACTTTTAACAAATTTGGTTTTGTTCTAGTTTCAATGCTTCTGTTTCACCTTATTAAAAATATTTTCGTCTATTTATTCTACGGAAGCATTAATCAATTAGAACGATTCGGCAGATATTCTTTTGTAGCGCAGAAATATTTTATGGTGTACTCTTTGGTGATTTTGGTCATAAGTTTCCTCCATTATTACCTGCATTTCAAAACTTCTAATGCCTTTTTTTACTATAGCAGCTTGATTTTCATAGCATTTACTATCAAAATATTAATCTATCTGTTTCATCCTCAGCAAATTTTGCCTAGACAATGGTATTATAAATTTTTGTATATTTGCACTCTCCAAATTCTACCAATATTGGTGCTTTGGAAATTTTGGTTTTTATAAATCGTTTTATTAAGTTAAAGAATGAAAATAAAATCTATTTTGGTTTCTCAGCCTGCTCCACAAGGTGATTCTTCACCATATTTAGAGATGGCTAAAAGTGAAAAAATTAAAATTGATTTCAGACCTTTCATCCATGTTGAAGGTGTAGATGCTAAGGAATTAAGAACTCAAAAAATTGACCTTTCTCACTATACAGGTGTTATTTTTACTAGTAAAAATGCAATAGATCACTATTTCAGATTAGCAGAAGAAATGCGCTTCTCTGTTCCTGATAATATGAGATACATTTGCCAATCAGAAGCTATTGCGAATTATCTTCAGAAACACATTATTTACAGAAAAAGAAAAATTTCTTTTGGTGAAAAATCAATGGCAGATTTATTGCCACTTTTCAAAAAACACCATGACGAGAAATACCTTCTTCCATGTTCTGATGTAGTAACAGAAGAAACAACTAAAATCTTAGACCAATCAGGAATTGACTGGACTAAAGCAGTAATGTACAGAACGGTAGCTAGCGATTTATCTGATGTAAAAATAGAAGAATATGATATGCTTGTGTTTTTCTCTCACCAAGGAATCAAATCTCTTTTCCATAATTTCCCAAATTTTGAACAAGGAGATAGAAAAATTGCAGTTTTCGGAGTAACTACCCAAAACGCAGCAGAAGAAGCTG
>CAXYUO010000327.1:0-1856 GCA_964292185.1 uncultured Frigoriflavimonas sp. | reverse complement strand
ATTGGTTGCAGCTTTAAAACCAAAAGTAGATGAAAAATTGAACGAATTTGGAATAGTAGGTTCTATAAACACAGCTTTGCAAGGCAGCAATTTATTAGGCAGTATATTAGGGAATTCTGGAACAAAAAACCTTGGAAGTGGCGGTTTAAGCACATTAGCTTCTGAACAATTGGTGAATGGACTCTTTAATATTATAGAAAATAATGAGATCCAAAATCATGATAGTATCTATAAAATGATACCAACAAGTAAATAAAAACTATCCATTTTTCTATAATTAAAATATTACATTCAATACCATTATTATGATCGAAGATTTTGAAGATGATAGCGTAAAAAAAATAAAAGAACCTCAAACCGAAGAAGATTTTTATGCATCTTTAAGGGAAAAGCTAACCAATAATCACAATTTTCCTGAGGATTATTTGTTTAAATTCATTTTTCCGAATGATAATAGCAAAATGTTGGATCTTTATAAATTATTTGATGAACTAAAATATACAATTTCCACAAGAGAAAGTAAGAATGGAAAATATATTTCTGCCAGTATTTTGGCTTTTGTTTTAGATGCACAACAAGTTACAGATAAGTACCAAAAAGCAGGTGAAATAGAAGGAATTATGATGCTTTAATGATTTTTGATTATTATTTTGTAAATAATGACCTTTTTTTGCCACGAATACACGAATTATTTATTAAAATATTTAAAAAAAATGATATTTTATTTGTGTATTCGTGGCAAAATTCTTTTAATTCAAATAACGATTAAATAAAAATCGATGAACATTTTAATAACTGGAGGAAACGGAATGATCGGTTCTGCACTCGTGAAAAAACTCGAAGAAGCTCATCATGAAGTACGAATTTTGAGCAGAAAAAAATCTGATAATAAAAATTCTTTTGTTTGGGATTTAGAAAAAAAAACAATTGATGAAAATGCTTTTGAAAATTTAGATGGAATTATTCATCTTGCTGGAGCTTCAATTGGCGAAAAATGGACAAAAAAATACAAAAAAGAATTATATAATAGCAGAATTGAAAGTGCAAATTTACTTTTAGAATATTGCAAAAAACTAAATTGTAATTTAAAATTTTTCATTTCATCTTCTGGTATCAATTACTATGGAACCTATACTTCTGATCAAATTTTAAGTGAAAATGATGGAATTATTCAACAAGATTTTTTGGCAAAACTTTGTGAAGATTGGGAAAGTGCAGCTTTTCAATTTTCAGAAATTGCAGGACGTATAATTTGCGTGAGAACAGCGATGGTTATTGCAAAAGAAGGTGGAAGTTTTCCTATGTTACAGAAAGTGACTGATTACAATATTGGATCTGCAGTTGGTTCTGGAAAACAATGGATGAACTGGATTCATATTTCAGATTTGGTAAATATGTATGTATTTTTTGTTGAAAATTCTAGCATTAATGGTAATTATAATGCTGTTGCAGATGAAGTTGTAACCAACGAAAAATTTATGAAAACTTTGGCGAAAAAATCTAAAAAATGGTTTATTCCAATTGCTGTTCCCAGTTTTATTTTGAAAATTATTTTCGGAGAAATGTCTTCTATTATTTTAAAAGGAAGTCGTGCTTCAAATATAAAAGTGAAAAATGAAGGTTTTGAATTTCAATTCTCAAAATTGGGAGATGTATTTGAGAATTTGATAGAAAAATAATGTACTAATTAAAAACTACTATTTTTAAACCACAAAGTAACAAAGAGTTACGTTTAATTTTAGCTGTTTTAAAGTTCACAAAGAGAAAATCTATAGATTTTCAAAAATTTTGTAATCTAATTAAACACTACTGTCCGATAAAGAAAAAATCTGTTATAAAAATCATTTAAAAGTTCT
>CAXYUO010000326.1:0-1867 GCA_964292185.1 uncultured Frigoriflavimonas sp. | reverse complement strand
TGATACTTTTTCAGAATATTCTGAGAATTTTTCACTTATTGGTAATAATATTACTGGATTTGGAGCCAACCAAAGTGGAAATTCTCCTACAGTATTTTCTATTAATATGGCTATAAAACGTTCCATAGAACCAAATGGTGCTCTATGAATCATTACTGGTCTGTGTTTTTCTCCATCGTTTCCTATATAAGTAAGATCAAATCTTTCTGGTAAATTATAATCTACTTGTATAGTTCCCAACTGCCAACTTCTTCCCAAAGCATCTTTCACCATGAAATCTAATTTTGGACCATAGAAAGCAGCTTCGCCATACTCTATAACCGTTTTCAGATTTTTTTCTTCTGCGGCTTTCATGATTGCATTTTCAGCTTTTTCCCAATTTTCATCGGTTCCGATATATTTTTCTTTATTTTCTGGATCTCTTAAAGAAATTTGAGTTGTAAAATCTGAAAATCCTAGAGAATTAAAAACATAAAGTGTTAAATCTATTACTTTTTTAAACTCAACCATCAATTGATCTGGAGTACAGAAAATGTGTGCATCATCTTGTGTGAAACCTCTTACACGAGTTAAACCATGCAATTCTCCGGATTGCTCATATCTATAAACAGTTCCAAATTCTGCATATCTTTTTGGCAAATCTCTATAGCTCCATTGCGAAGTTTTATAAATTTCGCAATGATGAGGGCAGTTCATCGGTTTCAAGAAAAACTCTTCTCCTTCGTGTGGAGTATTTATTGTTTGGAAACTATCTGCACCATATTTTTCATAATGCCCAGAGGTTTTGTATAATTCGACATTACCAATATGAGGCGTCATTACAAATTCGTAACCTCCTTTTTTCTGAGCTTTTGAAAGGAAATCCTCAAGTTTTTTTCTAAGTATTGTACCTTTTGGCAACCATAATGGAAGACCAGAACCTACTTTTTCTGAAAAGGCAAAAATACCCATTTCTTTCCCAAGTTTTCTGTGATCTCTGCGTTTTGCTTCTTCTAATCTTTCAAGATATTCAGTTAATTCTTTTTGTTTTGGGAAAGAAATTGCATAAACTCTGGTGAGTTGTTTGTTTTTTTCATCTCCTCTCCAATATGCACCTGCAGCATTTAGAATTTTCACGGCTTTTACTATTCCTGTAGATGGAATATGACCACCTCTGCATAAATCTACAAAATCATCATGTTTGCAAAAAGTAATTTCGCCATCTGTAAGATTAGAGATTAATTCATGCTTATATTCATTGTCTTTATATTCTGTAAGTGCATCGTTTTTAGAAACTGAATATAGGGAAAAACTGCTATTTTTCTTAGCGTTTTCCAGCATTTTCTTTTCTATTTTTTCAAAATCTTTTTCAGAAAGTATATCTTCGCCAAAATCTACATCATAGTAAAAACCATTTTCTATCGCAGGTCCAATCGTTAATTTTGCATCTGGAAAATACGCTAAAATAGATTGAGCCAAAATGTGAGCAGAAGAATGCCAAAATGCTTTTTTACCAAGATCATCATTCCATGTTAGCAATTGTACCGTTGCGTCTTTGCTAATGGTGGTGGTAGTTTCCACCTGATTTCCATCTACAATTGCAGAGATGGTATTTCTTGCCAAACCTTCGCTTATGGAAAGTGCAATTTCGTGAGGAGTTACTGGATTTTCAAAATTTTTGATGCTTCCATCAGGAAGTGTAATGTTTACCATAATTATACTGAAAAATTAAGTTGCAAAAATACGAATTTTTCTTTTATTAATTTTAAAGTTTTGCTACTTATTAATAGAAATTAAATAGAAGTGAAGCCATTTTTAAGAGTTATTTTTAAATTTATTTAAAAATTCTTATAATTTACTAGCATCCATTTGACCTGTTTCATCTACA
>CAXYUO010000325.1:0-1891 GCA_964292185.1 uncultured Frigoriflavimonas sp. | reverse complement strand
AAAAAATAGCCGCTCTCATCAATAAACAAATAGCACAAGAGCAATACGCATCGCAATATTACCTTTCTATGTCTGCTTGGTTTTTCTCCAAAGATTTAGATGGAATTGCCAATTACTTCCGCATACAAAGCAAAGAAGAACTAATGCATGCAGACAAAATGTTTGATTACATCAATTCTGTAGGAGCAACCGTAATAATGGGAGAAATTGCAAAACCACCCCATCAATTCAATAATGCTGTAGAAATTTTTGAAAAAGCATTAGATCACGAAAAATTGGTAACACAAAGTATTTTTAATATTTTAAAAAACGCAACCGAAGAAAACGATTATGCAACCATCACTTTCTTGCAATGGTTTGTAACAGAGCAAGTAGAAGAAGAAGCTGCAGCATCACAATTGCTTACAAAAATGAAAATGGTGCAAGACAATACTTCCGCTTTATACCTTCTCGATCAAGAATTAGGACAAAGAAAAGCAGCGGTTTTGTAGAAATATTATTTTAGTAAAAGCTTTTTTGCCACGAATACACGAATGAATTTTTTTTTTTTTAATTCGTGTATTCGTGGCAAAAAAATGAAATATTATTTGAATTAATTTCTCAAATATAAACCACCTCTTTTCCACTCACTTTTTTACCCAAAGATTGAAGCACTTTTTCATAAGTTTCTACTTGCGAAAGGTGCTTTTTATCTGCTTCTCCAGTTTTGAAATCAATGATGAAATAGCCATTTTCACTTTTTATCAATCGATCTGGTCTGTACATTTCAGAAATTCCGTTATTAGAAATCATGATGTCTTTTTCGTTGATGATTTCTAAATTTTCTCCAAAATACTGCGGATATTTTTCAATAATTAAATGAATGTTTTTCTCAATTTCAGCTTTTTGGTTGAGGTCGATTGTTCCATTCAAAACATAAGATTCAATAACAGAATGAATGTCTTTTGTAGAATTTATTTTAGATAAAATTTCATGGGTGAAAATTCCCATTCTCACTTTTTCATTTCTATTTTGATAATTTTTAGTAGGTGTTGCAATTTTTATAGACGCAGTTTTTTCATGAGAAGTATTGAAATGTTCAATTTTTTTAGTTTGATATTTCTTATCTATAATTTTGATTTTCTTTTTCAGATCTTCAGCATTTGGATCTCCATAAAAATCAAATTCATCTGCATTATTAGGATTATTTTGTTGCAAAAAATCATAAATTTCCAATTTACTTTCATTTTCAGCTCCATTTTTTTCTGTAGGTTTTTCTATGTAAAAATACATCTGATCTACTGCTCTTGTTGTTGCAACGTATTGAATACAAAGTCGATCCAATAAATTTTCGTAAGAATGTTCTGTGTTGAATTGTTCTATTTCTGTATCATAAACCTCTAAACCAGCAGTAAAATATTTTAAATTCACAGATTTCAAAGTTTGATTTTCATCTGTAGAAAACCAATTGTTGAACTGCACATCTTTATGGCTGTTTACCATTGGCAAAAATACGATTGGGAACTCTAGACCTTTTGCTTTGTGTATGGTCATCAATTGTATAGCATCCAGATTTTCAGATGCTTGTATGGTTTTTTTCTTGCCTTCTTCTTCCCAAAATTTTAGAAAATCTTTCAAAGTTGCACCAGAATTTTGTGTGAAAGCATAAACCATTTCCAAAAAATTGAGGATAAAATCGGTCTCTTTTTCTTCCACAGAAAATTCGTGAATGTAAAATTCTATAAAATTATAGAGATTAAATTGAGGAAAACCATCTTGCAAAAGCTTGATTTTATATTTTTCTTCAATGAATTGTATCATTTCTAATTTGCTATTCAAAGCCAAAATTTCCAGCATTTCTCCTGTGAAATCTGTGGTTTCTATCTTGCCAATTTCTTGCAAATAATACATC
>CAXYUO010000324.1:0-1910 GCA_964292185.1 uncultured Frigoriflavimonas sp. | reverse complement strand
TTCTTTTGGATTAGATTTTTCTGATGAAGGAAGAGGTGTTTCTGTAATTTTTGGAGATGGAGCAGGAGCAGTAATTTTATCGGCTTCTAATGATGAAAATTCTGGAGATGTACTTTCTTGCAACCTACATTCCGAAGGAAAATATGCAGAAGAATTGTGTACAAAATTTCCAGGATCTAAATTTGGATGGAGTGATAGAATGCGTTTGGAACCAGAAAATGTAACCGAAGCAGAAATTTATCCACACATGAATGGCAATTTTGTTTTCAAAAATGCTGTTACGAGATTTCCAGAAACCATGTTGGAAGCTCTAGAAAATGCAGGAAAAACGGTGGAAGATTTAGATTTATTTATTCCACATCAAGCCAATCTTAGAATAGCACAGTTTGTACAAAGTAAATTTGGGCTTCCAGATGAAAAAGTGTTCAATAATATTCAAAAATATGGGAATACAACTGCTGCTTCTATCCCAATTGCATTGAGTGAAGCTGTGGAACAAAACAGAATTAAAAAAGGAGATTTGGTTTTGCTTTCTGCTTTTGGTAGTGGTTTTACTTGGGGAAGTGTGCTTTTTAATTATTAAACAAGAAACAAGAAACAAGAGGTTGTTTAAGCTAATAACCAAAAGCTATTATCCAAAAGCTAATAGCCAAAAGCCATTTGCTATTTCAATTCGTCATAAATTTGGTGAATAATACCATCTGCTACAGAAATTTTTGGAACATAAATTTTAGAAATTTTGGCTGTTGTCATTATTGTATTGAAAATTGTGAGTGCAGGTACTATCACATCTGCACGATCTCTTCTTAGTTTATATTCTTGCATTCTTTCTTCTACAGATAGTGCAGCAAGTTGTTTGTAGATTTTTTTCAAAGTAGAATGTTGCATGGTTTTGCCATCTTTGGTTTTGCTAAGAGAGAAAAGTTTATTGATGTTTCCTCCAGAACCAATGCCAAGAATTGGTTTTTTACCAATAATTTCCTTTTTTATTTCAGATTTCAGTTCATCCCACATTTCTTTGGTTACAAGATTATTCATCAATCTTATGGTTCCTATGTTGAAAGATTTTTTGTATTTCAATTTTTCATTTTCAAAATACATCAGTTCTGTAGAACCACCACCAACATCTATGTATAAATAGCCGAAATTTTTGTCCATAGATTCTGCAATATGATTATCAAATATGATATTCGCTTCTTCATCACCAGAAATTATTTCTATTTTTATTCCTGTATTTTTTTCAACTTCAGAGATTATTTTGTTTCCATTTTTTGCATCTCTCATTGCACTAGTTGCGCAAGCTCTGTAATGTTCTATTTCGTAGAAATTCATCAAATCTTTGAAGATTTTCATGGTGTCTAGCATCATTTTTTCTCTTTCTTCTCCAATTTTTCCATCAGAAAAAACATCCATTCCTAATCTTAATGGAATTCTTAGCAAATTTAATTTTGTAAAATCTGCTTCTCCTTTTTTTCTCGGAGTAACTTCATTTATCAGTAATCTTGCTGCGTTACTTCCTATATCTATCGCTGCTATTTTCATAATTTTTCTGTGGGTTGTTTGGTTTTAGAATATAAATATTTGAATATTTCTATTTGAGATCTAAAAGGTTTTTTATCATTTTGCACATATTTATTTCTCAATTTATTGTCTAAAATTCTGGCTTTTACATTGTCATTTAATTGAATTTCTAGCACATCTTTTATTTCTTTTTTCAAATCTTTTTGGGTGATTTTCACGGCTGCTTCTATTCTATAATCTAGGTTTCTTCGCATCCAATCTGCTGAAGAAATATATACATCTTCTGCTCCTTTATTATAGAAATACATTATTCTAGAATGCTCCAAATATTCATCAACAATACTTATTGCTTGAATTTCCTTTTTAAATTTTTTACTAATAACAGCACA
>CAXYUO010000323.1:0-1917 GCA_964292185.1 uncultured Frigoriflavimonas sp. | reverse complement strand
AAAATAATCTACAATTGCATCTTTCATTTTCAAAGACATGAATTGAGAATGTCTAAATCTTTCTGAATAAACGGTTGCATCAATTGCAAAAGTTTGATCTATATCCATCAAATCTTCCCAAGGATAATCGAAAATTTTATCGTAAAATCTTTGTTCGTCCCATGCTTTGAAAGTCATAATTGGGATTATTATTTTCAGAGCAGTTCTCGCAGAATAGTTTATTTTGTAAAGAAAACCGAGGTCTCCTTCGCAATTTACTGCTCTATTTTTTATCTCAACATTTTTCCCACCTAGTTTTTTTATCTCTTCTGCAAGAATTGGTTCTAATCCGAAAAACGTTTTTATTTGAATTTGTAAGTTGTCTGTATTCATAGTTTTGCAAATTTACTCTATTTTTGCAAAATGACATGGTTTAAAAATTGGTTCAATACATCTTACTATCATATTTTATATAAAGATAGAGATTTTGCAGAAGCAGAAAACTTTATTTCTTTGCTTGTAGAAGCATTAAAATTATCAAAAGGTGAAAGCATCATTGATTTAGGTTGTGGAAAAGGTAGGCATTCTTTATTTTTGAATCAATTGGGTTTCAAGGTTTTAGGTTTAGACTTATCCGAAGAAAGCATACTTCACAATAATGAAATTTTAGCAAATGATGAAAATTCAACAGATATAAATTTTGAAGTTCATGATATGCGAAATCCTATTTTTGGAGAAATTTTGGAAGAAAAAGTAGATGCCGTTTTCAATTTATTTACAAGTTTTGGGTATTTTGAAGATTTAGAAGATGATGAAAAAGTTTTTCAATCTGTTTTTGATGTTTTAAAAACGGATGGCTATTTTGTTTTAGATTTTGTGAATGAAATTTTAGAAAAAAATCAATTAAAAAAAGAAGATTCAATAGAAAAAGGTGAAATTATTTTTAATATTTCAAAAAGAATTGAAAATAACCATGTGATAAAAGATATAAAATTCTCAGATAATGGAGAAGATTTTCATTTTTATGAAAAAGTGAAATTGCATTCTGAAAAAGAAATTGAAATGTTGGCAGATCAATTTAATTTTGAACGTGTTCATTTATTTGGAGATTATCAATTAGGAGATTTTGATGCACAAAACTCTCCAAGATGCATTACCGTATTTAGAAAAAAATGATAACAGTTTTACTTATTTCAAGCGTATTAATCGGTGTTTTGCTCGGAAAGTTTTTCGGACAACAGAAGAATTTCGCAAAATTTATATTGATTTTAAGTGCTGGTTTTTTGATAACCATTTGCTTAAATGAAATTTTTCCAGCAGTTTACCAATCCGATAAACCTCACATTGCATTTTTTGTGATTGCTGGTGTTTTATTACAAATGATTCTAGAAATCCTTACAAAAGGCTTTGAACATGGTCATTTTCATCATCCTTCGGAAAAAGGAATTTTGCCTGTAACATTGATGTTTGGACTTTTCATCCATGCATTTATAGAAGGAATTCCTTTAGCAAATGAAACTTCTCATTTTTCGCCATTTTTGCAGGGGATTTTAATTCATAATATTCCTATTTCATTTATTTTGGGAGCTTTTTTATTTAAAAATAAGAAATTCTCTACCATAAGTTGGGGAATTATCACTCTTTTTGCATTGGCTTCTCCATTTGGAATGTATTTAGGGAAATATCTAAATCCAGATTATCATTCTTATTTTCTGGCGATTGTTGCGGGTATATTTCTACATATTTCTTCGGTTATAATTTTTGAAAGCAACAAAAATCACAATATCGATTGGGAAAAAACTTTGGCTGTAATTGTAGGAATTGCACTTGCTATTGGTTTGCATTTCTTTCATGAACATTAAGAAACTTTTTAAATTTTTTTTAAAATATTTTTAACCACAAAAGGAACAAAAAAATGAGCTTAAATAATTCTTTTTA
>CAXYUO010000322.1:0-1924 GCA_964292185.1 uncultured Frigoriflavimonas sp. | reverse complement strand
CATAATATTATTTTTAGAATAGATATTTCTTCATCGTACACAAAATAACCAATTGCAATTCCTAAAATTAAACCAATCTTACCAAAACCAATTGTGTTGGAAATTGGCGCATATTTCATAGATTTTAAAAAGAAAAATAGTCCGAAATAATTGACAGCACAAATACCAATTGTTTGGAAAATTTCTAATAAAGAGAAATGATTACTTGGGATGATTTTTATCGAAGTCAGAATAAGATAACTACTGATGAAAATGACAAAACTAGCAAAACTTCTAAAGATGATTAAAGGTAAAGTTCCTAATTGATTTTGTGGATTTTTCCAAAGTACATTTGTAGTGCCATAGCAAATATGACCTAAAATTATTGTTAGAATTGAAAGCATTACAAATTTCTTAAATATGAAAGTCCGCTTTTTTGTATCAATTCTTCAAATTTTTCTCGTAAATCGATTCTATTCGGAAAAAGATGTTTGCCAAGCATATAATATTTTATTTCAAAATATATTCTACTATCAAAGGAATGATACCTAGTTTCGTGAATATAATTTGACGAGTTGAAAATTAATAAAGCGTCAGATTTCTGTCCAATGTTGAATAATATTAAACCAAAATTTATTTTTAAAAGGTGAATATGCGCTTTTAAGAAGGGATGGTCTTTTTCAAAATCCATCAATAAATCTGTATTGTTGTATTTATTAATAATTATCTCTGCTTCACTAAATTTTTGCAAAATCAGATAACAATCTGAAACATAAATATCAAAGACAATTTGATTTACATTATAATCTTTTTCAGAACTATTTTGAATTGAAGAAGTTACTAATCTTGCGTTTTTAGGTTCAACTTTATATTTTGAGTAGAAAATAGTTTGATGTATGCTTTTAGCAACAAAATATCTTGCCTCTGGAAAGGCATGATAATTTAAATTCTCGCGTCTCATTTTTATTACATTTTTTTCTATTTTATTGATCAGTTTATTAGCCTCAATTTCCATCATTTTTCCACTAATAAATTTACCGAAATAAATAAAAGAAAAGGCGAAAACCTTAATATGTGCTTGTTTACAATTTTTAGCGAGATGCATTAAGATATTTTGGTAATCTTCGTTTGCGATTTTCTCATACGATGGATGCCATGCAATTACGTATTCTAGGGCTTCTTCATTCTGGGAAAATCTTTTAACAAATTCTTTTAGATTACTCGGATTTTCAACAATTTTTTTTGCAAAATAATGATTTGCTACTAGAAATTGTGGTTCATTCATGCTCGTTCCTTTTCCTTTTACCGCATCATAAAAAATTTCTAATAGTTCAAAATCTAATGTTAAGGTTTTGTCTTCAAAGGTTTCGCAAAAATGTTTATAATTTTTATAGCCAAGAGTTTCAGAGATTAAATTGAGTGTGGAGATGCGAAGTCGGGTATCATCTTTTAATTTACCAATAAATCTTCGTAATGAATTTTTTGATATACCAATATTTTCAGCCAATTCTATAAGACCTTTGGTAGTTGAGATATTGCTATAATAAACTTCCAAAAATTCTTTTTTCAATTTATCAATCATTGTCTTTTAAATAATTTCAAAGATAAACTTTAATAATATAGATAGGTAGGAAATTTTTTACTTATACACTTTTGGGCAAACTTGGGCAGAAGATTTTTGATGTTAAAGAAGTAGTTTTGAAAAATAAATCAATAAATGTTTTTAATGATAAGAAAAGAGGTTGCAAATTTTATTATAAAAATAATTAATTCTGAAAAATTCAAAGAAAGCATAATAAAGATTAACAAAAATTTTTCAAATTTGAAACAAGAAGGATTTATTAGAAATAGCATTCTTTATGAATTAAATGCATCTTTAGATGATAAACATCTCAAAGCATTTGCAGAACATCCAAGAGAAAAAGGGACAAAGATTGATTTGTCC
>CAXYUO010000321.1:0-1934 GCA_964292185.1 uncultured Frigoriflavimonas sp. | reverse complement strand
CTCCTTTTTTTGAAAAAAAAAGAGTGGGAACCGGATACCGACTTTTCTTTTTTTTCAACACCACAATTGTTTAAAAAAAGAAAAGGCACGCCCAAAAAATTCTTGTAACTTTACAACTTAAATTTATTCATTTATGTTAAGAAAAATTTCAATTGTTGCAATCGCTCTATTTTCCACAGGAATATTTGCTCAAAAAATTAAAAATAACACGCCACAACGTCCGAAATTGGTGGTTGGTATTGTGGTAGATCAAATGAGGTGGGATTTTCTTTATAAATATTACGAGAAATATGGTGATGGTGGTTTCAAACGTTTGTTGAAAGATGGTTATTCTATGAATAATGTTCATATTAATTATATTCCTACTTATACTGCAGTTGGTCATACTACTATTTATACGGGTTCTGTTCCTTCTATTCATGGTATTGCAGGCAATGATTGGTTTGATAAATCTTCAGGAAAAGAGGTGTATTGCACAACGGACGAAAATTATAATCCTATTGGCACAGATAGCAAAAAAGTAGGCAGCCATTCTCCGAAAAATCTTTGGTCTACAACAGTTACTGATCAACTAATGATAGGTACCAATTTTAAATCTAAAGTGGTGGGCGTTTCTTTGAAAGATCGTGCTTCTATTCTACCTACAGGTCATAATCCGACTGGTGCATATTGGTTTGATGATTCTTCTGGGAATTTTGTAACGAGTTCATATTACAGAAATTCTTTGCCGAAATGGCTTTTGGATTTTAATGCAAAAAATACTACAGATGAACTGGTGAAAAATGGCTGGAACACGCTTTTGCCAATTGCAGAATACACAGAAAGTTCTCCAGATAATTCTTCTTGGGAAGGTCTTCTTGGAAGTGCGAAAACGCCAACTTTCCCTTATTCAAACCTGTTTGCAGATTATAAAGATAAGAAAGATAATATACGATATACACCTTTCGGGAATACAATTACGCTGAAAGTTGCAGAAGCAGCTTTGGAAGGCGAAAATTTGGGAGCAGATGGAATTTCAGATTTTTTGGCGATCAATCTTGCTTCTACAGATTATGCTGGCCATAAATTTGGACCTAATTCTATAGAAGTGGAAGATGTGTATTTGAGATTAGACCAAGATTTGGCAGAGTTTTTCAAATTTTTGGATAAAAAAGTAGGGAAAGGAGAATATACTGTTTTCCTTTCTGCAGATCATGGTGGTGCGCATTCTGTAGGATACATGCAAGAGCACAAAATGCCAACTGGTTTCTACGGAGAAAATGCAAAAAAAGACTATAATCTAATATTAAAAGATAAATTTGGTGTAGAAAATTTGGTGAGTGATGTGATGAATAGTCAGATTTATTTGAATGATAATGGAATGAATACCAGTAAATTAGAAAAAGAAGATGTTGTAGAATTTTTGCTTTCAGAATTGAAGAAAGATCAATCTGTATTGTATGCAGTTGCAATGCAAGAAATTGCAGAAAGCAGCATACCTGAACCTTTGAAAACCAGAATTATCAATGGTTATAATTGGGAAAGAAGTGGAGATATACAATTGATAATGCGCGACTCTTGGTTGCCAAGTTATTCTAAAACAGGAACTACGCATGGAGCATGGAATTCTTATGATTCTCATATTCCATTGATATTTATGGGATGGGGAATTAAGAAAGGCGAAAGTAATAAAGATTATAGCATGACGGATATTGCACCTACACTTTCTGCATTATTAAAAATAGAATTTCCGAGTGGAAATATCGGAAATCCTATTGTGGAAGTTTTGGGGAGATAAAATTTTAATTTAAAATATTGTTGAATATTATTTTAATTTTAGAGCTTGTTTAAATTTTTTATAAAAATAATTTTACCACAAAAGGAACAAAAAAATGAGCTGAAATAATTCTTTTTAAAGTGAAAATAAGGCACAATACACTTATTTTTACTTTAAA
>CAXYUO010000320.1:0-1939 GCA_964292185.1 uncultured Frigoriflavimonas sp. | reverse complement strand
TGCCCTTGTTCATACGGAACTCTGAAATCTATTCCACCTTGTATAATATAGATTGGCGTATTCCAATTTTTCACAAAATTACTAGGATTATAATCTGTATATGCTTTTGGAGTCGGTAAATCCCACGGTTTTCCACCTAAATCCCAATTGGCAAAAAACAATTCTTCCGTTGTTCCGTACCAAGATTTCATATCAAATAATCCATCATGAGCAATGAAAGTTTTAAATCTATTTTGATGAATTCCCGCCAACATAAACACGGAATATCCACCATAACTTGCGCCAACTGCTCCCATTCTATCTCCGTCTACATAAGGTAAAGTTTTTGCAAAATCTGCAGCAGAAAGATAATCATTCATTGGTTGACCTCCCCAATCTTTAGAAATATCTTCGTTCCATTGAGTTCCCCAACCAGGCATTCCTCGTCTGTTTGGTGCAACAATTACATAACCATTTGCAGCCATCAAAGCGAAATTCCAACGTACAGAAAAGAATTGCGAAAGTGCAGATTGCGGTCCACCTTGACAGTACAAAAGTGTTGGATATTTCTTAGAAGGATCAAAATTTGGCGGATAAATCATCCAAACGCCCATTTCTTTCCCGTCTGTGGTTTTTATCATTTTTAATTCTGATGTGCTCGGCGAAATTTTTGCGTAATTTTCTTTGTTTACATCTGTTACTTTTTTCATTTCTCCGTTTTTCAAATTCACGGAAAATAAATCTGAATTATGATTAAAATCTGTTCTCGTAACCAATAAATCTTTATCAGATTGAGAAACAATTCCTGTAACAT
Source organism: uncultured Frigoriflavimonas sp. (assembly GCA_964292185.1). Classification (GTDB taxonomy): domain Bacteria; phylum Bacteroidota; class Bacteroidia; order Flavobacteriales; family Weeksellaceae; genus Frigoriflavimonas. The sequence continues at coordinate 1,146 of CAXYUO010000320.1, read as the reverse complement.
CAAAATTTCCTTGTGAAATTTGCATCACTTTTGGGTTTTTCAAATTCACAGAAAATAATTGATTGGTTCCGCGAAATGCTGCATTAAAATAAATTGTAGAAGATTTTTTATCCCAAAAAACATCTCCAGTTGCACTTTCGTCCCAGTTTTTGGTAAGATCCGTTTTAGATTTTGTTTTCCAATCCATCACCATGATTCTATTTTTATCAGCTTCGTAACCATCTCTTTCCATACTTTGCCAAGATAAAAATTGTCCGTTTGGAGAAAATTTCGGGTTTACATCGTATCCTAAATTATCTTTCGTAAGATTTTCTGTGGTTTTAGCTTGCAAATCGTAAGCATAAATATCTGTATTTGTGCTTTGTGCGTATTCTGCACCGCTTTTCTTTTTACTCACATAAAGCAGTTTCGAAGAATCTGGTGTCCAAAGAAAATCTTCACTTCCACCGAAAGGTTTTTGCGGAGAATCAAACATTTCATTTGTTAAAAGATCCGTTGCTTCGGATACATTTTTAGAAATATTTACTACAAAAACGTGATTGTAAAATCCTTCATTCCAAGAATCCCAATGTCTATTGTTCAGGTCTGTATAAATTTGTGCTGTAGATTTTGGAACATCGCTATATTTATCTTTTCCAAGCAATTTTTCCATCTGCACAGCTTTGCTGAAAGCTATTATCTTTGCATCTGGAGAAATTTTTATTTCATCTACTTCGCCAATTTCATAGAAAAACTCCCAAGAATTTCCTGCGTTTTTAGAAAGATAAATTTTACCGTCTTCTTGAGCATACATTCCATTTTCATCCCATTGAATTAGAGATTTTTTGCCTAAATCTATGGAAGAAACTTCACTGGATTTGGTATTTAAAAAAAACTGATTGTGTTTTGTTTTTTCAGTTTTTAAATCTACTTTTCCTATATCATATATAAGTGTAGATTGGTTTGGAGCAACTGCAGAAACAGAAAGTTTGTTTAAAGTCCAGAGTGTTTCTGGCGTCATCACGTTTTGGGCATTCATCATCAATGGAAAAACTAGGGTAAATAATAAATATTTTAAATTCATTGGTAAAATTATTTTAAATTATAGTTGATGTAAATTCTAATTCTAAATTAGTTATTAAAGCAAATGAACCGTTAGCATTTAAA
>CAXYUO010000319.1:0-1963 GCA_964292185.1 uncultured Frigoriflavimonas sp. | reverse complement strand
GACATCAAAAAAGAGCCTACGACAAGGCAAGATACTATCAAAATGAATAACTTGGCAAAGTAGAAGTAAAAATAAAAATAATAAAAATGATGATAATTTGGAAAATAATTTTTATTTTGATTGTTTTCTTTGTCATCATTAATAAATATCGTACTTTTGCATACTGTAATAGTTGATAACAAAACCTTTTAAAAAGCAGAAAAATGCCAAAATTAAAAACAAAATCAGGAGCTAAAAAGCGTTTTAAACTTACCGGAACTGGTAAGATTAAAAGAAAAGGAGCTTATAAAAGCCACATTTTAACGAAAAAAGAAACGAAGCAAAAGAGAAATCTTACGAAAACTTCTTACGTTGCAAAAGTGGATACAAAAAGTGTACTTCGTCAATTAGCCATTATTTAGTTTTTATAAACCTATCGGTTTATAAGAATTGAAAATCATCAATTCAAAAAAATTTAACCCTGAAACAGAGCAACCAAGTGCAATGAAATAGATTGCCGCCTTTTTCAAAAAAACAAATTTAATTATGCCAAGATCAGTAAACGCAGTAGCGTCTAGAGCCAGAAGAAAAAAAGTAATGAAACTTGCGAAAGGATATTTCGGAAGAAGAAAAAACGTTTGGACTGTTGCGAAAAACGCAGTAGAAAAAGCAATGTCTTATGCTTACAGTGGTAGAAAACAAAAGAAAAGAAATTTCCGTGCACTTTGGATCATGCGTATCAACGCTGGTGCAAGACAATATGGAATGTCTTATTCTCAATTCATGGGAGCATGTAAAAAGAACAACATAGAACTGAACAGAAAAGTTTTAGCAGATTTAGCAATGAATCATCCTGAAGCTTTCAAAGCAGTTGTAGATCAAGTAAAATAGTAATTCATTTGTTATCAACATTACAATCCTGGATATTTTATCCGGGATTTTTTTTTAAAATAATAATTCCAAAAGGGAAATTAGAAAAATCTATGAAATTTAATAAATCTCTTTTTGCTAAAAGTCTTTTTGAAAACACAACTTTAAATCAATAAATTTTAAGCATAAAATATATTTATAAAATCAACAAAAAAGAAAAAATGGAAGTCAGAAACTATTAAAATTGATTTAAATAAATACTTGTAAAATAGTATTTTATATAATTCATTTCAAAACTTCCTGATAAATTTCCATCAAATTTTCTGCAATTTTTTCATCATTAAATTTTTGAACGAATTCTAATCCTTTTTCTGACCTGCGTTTTCTTTCAGATTCATTATTCCATAGAAAAGAAATTTTTGCTTTGATGTCTATAAAATCATTTGGATTAATGTAAACAGAATCTTTTCCTCCAGCTTCTGGAAGACAACTTAAATTACTTGTAATGACGGGAGTTTCCGAAAATAAAGCTTCAATAACAGGAATTCCAAATCCTTCAAAAAAACTTGGATACACGAAAATTTCTGCCAATTTATAAATTGCAGCAAGTTCTTCCATCGAAACATTTTCTAGAAATTGAACTTGATTTTCTAATTTATTTTTAGCAATATATTTTCTAATTTTATTAAAATATTTCGTCTTTTTTCCGATAACAACCAATGGAATTTCTGTTCCATCAATAGCTTTCACGATATTTAAAAGATTTTTTCTTTCTTCAATTGTTCCAACATTTAAAATGAATTTTTCAGGAAGTTGGTATTTTTCTTTAACTGAATTTAAAAATTCTTCGCTTTGATTTTCTTTAAAAACAGAATGACAACCTTGATAAACCACCCGAATTTTGCTTTCAGGAATTTTTAAAAATTGAATTATATCTCGCTTTGTTTGTTCTGATATTGCAATCACCAAATCGGCTTGTTCACACGCTTTTTTGAATTTCCAAAAATGAATTTTACGATCGAAAAAAGAATAATATTGCGGAAATCTTATGAAAATTAAATCATGGATTGTTACTACTTTTTTAATGGGTTTTTTTGTCCATTTTAAAGGCAAT
>CAXYUO010000318.1:0-1976 GCA_964292185.1 uncultured Frigoriflavimonas sp. | reverse complement strand
ATTACTTTGGCAAGAGGTTTAGATTATTACACAGGAGCAATTTTTGAAGTAAAAGCTGAAAATGTTGCAATGGGATCTGTAGGTGGAGGTGGAAGATATGATAATCTTACTGAAGTTTTTGGTGTAAAAGATATGCCTGGAATTGGGATTTCTTTCGGTTTGGATAGGATTTATTTGGTGATGGAAGAATTACAGTTATTTTCGGAAAATAGTTCTCAAAAATTAGAATATCTTTTTGCTAATTACGGAGATGTAGAATCTTTGCAAGCGTATCAAATTATTTCTCAATTGAGAATTAAAAATATAAGTGCGGAATTGTATCCTGATGCAAATAAGATGAAGAAATTCTTTAGTTATAGCGAAAAAAGGGGAGTAGAAAACTTAGTTTTTTTGGGTGAAGAAGAAATTGCAAAAGGAAATATTACCATTAAAAATCAAATTACGGCTGTACAAGAAACCCTATCTCAAGAAGATTTTTTGAAACGGTTTTAAATAAAATAAAACGTATGCCCGTTGTTTGTCATAATAAAATTTTGAACGCAGAGGTTCGCAAAGATTTTATTTATTTATCTTCCTTTTGAGGCTCGCAAAGGTATTTGACTTCGAAGAATCTTCGATTTCATTTAGCAAAGTTCAAATTATTACTATTTACGGATATACTTATAAAATAAATATTTTCATGTTTATTTTTTTTATTTTTTTAAAAATGAAGAAATTAATTTTTAGAAAGTTATTTAGATGAAAAAATGTATTTTATCGAGATAATTAATTGGAAAATATCTCCCAAAATACTTACATATTACCAAAGAAAAATGCCTATCAAATTGATAGGCATTTTTAATTTCGATAAAACTTAAAAAATTATTTCCCTAAGTACGATTTCAAAATCTTACTTCTTGTATTGTGTTTCAATCTTTTTATCGCTTTTTCTTTTATTTGTCTAACTCTTTCTCTTGTAAGATCAAAAGTTTCGCCTATTTCTTCTAATGTCATAGGATGTTTTCCGTTCAATCCGAAATATAGTCTTACCAAATCTGCTTCTCTTGCAGTAAGCGTTTGCAAAGCTCTTTCTATTTCTATTTGTAGAGATTCTAGCATCAAATCTTTATCTGGACTAGGAGATTCTCCTGATCTCAAAACATCATAAAGGTTAGAATCTTCTCCTTCTACAAGCGGAGCATCCATGGAAAGGTGTCTTCCAGAATTTTTCATAGATTCTTTGATGTCTTCTTCGCTCATATCCAAAACTTCAGAAAGCTCTTCTGGAGAAGGTGGTCTTTCGTTTTCTTGTTCTAAATGGGCGTAAGCTTTATTAATTTTATTAATAGAGCCAATTTTATTCAAAGGCAATCTCACAATTCTAGATTGTTCTGCCAAAGCTTGCAAAATAGATTGACGGATCCACCAAACAGCATAAGAAATAAACTTAAAACCTCTGGTTTCATCGTATCTTTTTGCAGCTTTCATCAATCCAAGATTTCCTTCGTTGATTAAATCTGGTAAAGAAAGACCTTGATTTTGATATTGTTTAGAAACGGAAACCACAAATCTTAAATTTGCCTTTATTAATTTTTCTAAAGCTACCTTATCTCCTGCACGAATTCTTTGTGCTAATTCTACTTCTTCATCTGCATTGATAAGATCAACTTTTCCTATTTCTTGCAAATATTTGTCTAAAGAAGCAGTTTCTCTATTGGTAACCTGCTTTGTGATTTTTAATTGTCTCATATATATTTCTCCGTTTAATTTATAGTTACATATTATTATACGATGAAAAAACTTAAAAGGTTACACATTTATTTTTTTAATCAAAAAACAAACTATGAATTTAGCAAAAGATCTGATATTTTTTAATTTATATTAAACCGAATAATTAAGGTTACATAAGTTTGCAATAAATTCATTTGGTTTTTGGAAGTGAGAGAACATTTTCCAAAATTCAATCATTCTATTTTGCAAAGAATCAATGTATCTGT
>CAXYUO010000317.1:0-1998 GCA_964292185.1 uncultured Frigoriflavimonas sp. | reverse complement strand
GTAGTTACTTCCGTACAATACCAACGAGATAAAAAGCGCTTCACCAACCTCCTACACAAGATCGATTCCTTTTGCCAACTGTTTCGCTTTTAATGGATCATTATTATTGATATATCGGAAATGTTCTGGAGAAAAACTTGGAATTCCTTTGAAACTCAAATTTTCTCCTGCCGTTAAAGTATCACCAATTCTGAAATTTCCAGTATCGTGCAAACCAACAATATCACCTGGAAAACTTTCATCTACAACTTCTTTTCTATCTGCGAAAAAAGTATTTGGCGAAGAAAATTTCATTTTTTTATTTTCTCTTACTAAATTATAATTTTCATTTCTTCTAAAAGTTCCAGAAACTATTTTTATAAAAGCCAATCTATCACGATGTTTCGGATCCATATTCGCATGAATTTTGAAAACAAAACCCGTAAAATCTTTTTCCTCTGGTTTTACCAATCGTTCTTCAGCTTTTTTTGGTTGAGGTTTTGGGGCAATTTCTATAAAAGCGTCTAACAGTTCTCGAACTCCAAAATTATTCAATGCAGAACCGAAAAATACCGGTTGTAAATTTCCTGCCAAATATTCTTCTCTATCAAAAGCTGGATAAACACTTTCTACCAATTCTACTTCTTCACGCAAATTTTCTGCAGCTTTTTTTCCAATTAAATCATCAATTTTAGAATCTGTAAGATCATCAAATTTTATGGTTTCGCTTATTTTCTGCTTTTTTTCTTCTAAAAATAATTGAATATTTTTCTCCCAAATATTATAAATTCCTTGAAAATCGCTTCCCATACCAATCGGCAAAGAAAGTGGTGTCACTTTTAAATCTAATTTTTGCTCCACTTCATCCAATAAATCAAAGGCATCTTTTCCTTCTCTATCCAATTTATTAATGAAAACCAACATCGGAATATTCCTCATTCGGCAAACTTTCACCAATTTTTCCGTTTGTTCTTCCACACCTTTTGCAACGTCTATCACCACGATTACGGAATCTACTGCAGTTAAAGTTCTGTAAGTATCTTCGGCAAAATCTTTGTGACCAGGAGTATCGAGAATATTTATTTTAAAATTTTTGTACTCAAAAGCAAGTACAGAAGTTGCCACAGAAATTCCTCTCTGTCTTTCTATTTCCATAAAATCGGAAGTTGCTCCTTTTTTTATTTTATTAGATTTTACCGCACCCGCTTCTTGAATTGCCCCACCAAAAAGCAATAACTTTTCTGTTAAAGTAGTTTTTCCAGCATCTGGATGCGAGATAATTCCGAAGGTTTTTCTTTTATCGATTTCTTTTTGTAAAGACATTTTTTATTATATTTTTAAACTGAAATTTTTACTCAAACCTAATGCGAACTTATTTTTACTAAATCTGAATGCCAACAATTAAAACTTATGTGTTAAATAAATCTTTGTTGTTTAAATATTTCTTTGCAAAAATCGTGTTTTTTATTGACAATCGAAAACGCTTTTTTATAGATTAAAGATTTGCTTTATATTTGCTTCAAATTATTGAGTTTGGAAAAGAAGAATTGGTATAAATATACCTTAAAATGGGAAGAAATTGGAATTTTATTGGCTGGTTTTTTTACAGGTCAAATTATAGCTGCAATACTAGCAGTGCTCATGATTTTTGTTTTCAAAGTAGATTATAATTCATCATTTTGGTTTCAGATGATAGCTTATGTAGCATCATTTGGCTTACCTATTTTAGCTTTTGATCTATTCGTAACAAGACCAAAAGGAAATAAACTCAATTTTAATTTTTCCTCAAAATCTTTTACAACGTATCTTCTCATTTTTTCGATGATGTTGGGAATGATGCTTATTTCAGAGTATTTAACTTCGTTTATACCAACAGAAGGTTTTATTTTTGGCAAATTGTATGAAAGTTTTATGGAACAAATGAATGCAATTGCTTTAGATCCTTTCGCATTGATAATTTTAGTAGCAATTCTTGCCCCAATTTTCGAAGAAATGTTGTTTCGTGGTATTATTTTAAAA
>CAXYUO010000316.1:0-2016 GCA_964292185.1 uncultured Frigoriflavimonas sp. | reverse complement strand
ACTACATTGCAGAAAGATATGATTTCTTAAACCACGTATTATCCATGAAAATAGATGTTTTGTGGAGAAATAAATTGGTGAAATGGATGAATCTTGATGCTCCAAAATTAGTATTAGATGTAGCAACAGGAACAGGAGATTTGGCAATTGCAGTAGAAAAAGGCACAAAAGCGAAAGTAGTAGGCTTAGATCTTTCTCAACAAATGTTAAATGTTGGTATTATTAAAATAAAAAAACTTAAATTAGACGGCAGAATTTCTATGCAAAAAGGAGATGCAGAAAACTTGCCTTTTGAGGATAATCATTTTGATGCAGTTTCAGTATCTTTCGGAGTTAGAAATTTCGGAAATTTAGAAAAAGGATTAGCAGAATTAAGAAGAGTAGTAGGAGAAAATAAAAGTGTTTACATACTAGAATTTTCAAAAGTAGAAGGTTTTTTTGGTTCAATTTATATGTTTTATTTTAAAAATATATTGCCGAGAATTGGTAGTTTAATTTCAAAAGATAATAGAGCGTATAGCTATCTTCCAGATTCTGTAAATGCTTTTCCATTTGGAGAAAAAATGAAAGAAATACTCTTGAAAACTGGTTTCAAAAATGTAGAATATAAAAAATTGAGTTTGGGCATTGCCACTATTTATAAAGCAACTAAATAATTATGAATAAAAATTTATTAAAAACAATTCTTGTAGCTTCCATTTGTATCGCAACTTTTGCAGATGCACAATTTAGAACAAGAGATAGAATGGATAGATTAGAATCTTTCGATGTTCAAAAATTCACTTGGGGTTTTTATCTTAATGGAGCGATATATGATTATCACCTCGTTTTAGATCCAAGATATGGTATGGATGTTAACAAAAGCCTAGTTACATCTACAGCAAGCAATGGTTTTGGTGCAGGATTAATAGGGAAAATGAAACTAAACGAAACATTTGATCTGCGTGTAGAACCAGGTTTGCAATTTGTAGAAAGACAAATTCATTTTGATACTCAATCTAATGATCTTTATTCTGCAGGTTCTCTTACGAATTCTCCTTTCATACCAAAGGTTTTAACAGATAAAGATAAAAATAGAAATATAAAATCTACACTTTTAGATATTCCTATTTTAATAGAAGTACATGGAGATAGATGGTATAATTCTCGTCCATATGCAGCTGCAGGTGTTAATTATATTGTAAATTTACAATCCAATGCAGCAAGTACAGATGATAATCAACAGCAAGTATTTCGTTCTACAACCCATAATTTTGCATGGTCTGCGGAAATGGGAGTTCAACTTTATTTCAAAAGATTCAAACTTACACCAGCAGTAAGAGGTACGTTTTTCATGAATAATGAAATGGTTGCAGATAATGCAAGTACAGCACCTTATTGGACTGCAGCTATATCTACAGCGCAATCTAGAGCAATAATGTTTGTATTAAAATTTGAATAATTTTAATAAAATATCAATAATATCAAAAGAAGGTTTCTAAAACCTTCTTTTTTTATGCCCAACATGAAAATATTATAAAGTTTTATAGGTGTTATGCCAATAAATTTCATATTTTTGTAAGATTGTTAGAATTAATACAACCTGAAATGCTCAGTGATTTAGAAAATAATTTTGTAGAATTAGAAAAAAATATTGTAGATCTACAAAAGAATTATCAAAATTTATTGGTGAAATATGATTTTTTAAATCAAGAGTTTGAAAATATCAAAGAGAAGTATGAAAATACAAAGAAAGATAACCAGGTTTTAGCAGAAGATTATAAAAATATTAAACTTCATTCCGCAATTTCCGGAAATCCAGACCATAATAGATTGATGAAAAACCATATCAATAGATTAGTAAAAGAAGTGGATTTTTGTATTGCTCACCTTCAAAATAGTGGATTATAATGGATGTAAGAAGAATTACGCTCAATATAGCTGGAAGATCTTATCCACTAAACGTGCCTGCTGCAGAAGAGCACACATTAAGAAAAGTAGGTAAGCAAATAGAAATGATGATTAAAGATTTTGAGA
>CAXYUO010000315.1:0-2022 GCA_964292185.1 uncultured Frigoriflavimonas sp. | reverse complement strand
TCTGGAACTGAAGAAGAATTCTTACGTGCATTGAGACGTTTTAAGAATGGAGAAAATATTCAAATATTATTTTATTTTAAAAATGAATCTATACCTCCAGATGAAATTATACCTGAAGATATAATTAAAATTAATGAATTTAAAGAAAATTTGAAAAATAACAATGTACTTTATTGGACGTTTAGTAATGTGGAAGAACTTAAAAACCAGTTAAGAATTCACATACCCAAGAGAACAGATAATTTAATGCAATGTAATATTAGAAATAGTGATTTTATCAATAAAGCTTCCAATGATACTACATCTCAAGATATTAATTCCAAGGAATTTCAGCTTATTAATGCTGATGAATTTGGTGTTTTAGATTTTATAATTCAATTTGAAGATTACATGGCAAATTCAACACTTGCTTTAAATTCAATAACAGATGCTACAAATTTAATTGGTGAGGAGTTTAAAAATAAAACAGTTGAAATTGAAAAATTAAAAAAATTACCAAATTTTAATAAAAATCAAGTTGCAGCGATTTTAGGTAGAACAGCAAAAATTGTAGATAATTATACTAATAGGCTTTCGTTAGAAACACCGATCTATTTAGAAAATTTTGAGTCAGCTATTAAAGTAGGATCTTTATATTTAAATAATATAAATAAAGAGAATGTCAAAACTAATACTGAAGATTTGGTTATTTTATTAGATTCTATTAGAAATCTTAAAAGTAATATACCAAAAGCAATAAATGGCATGGAGGGATTTTATGATGAAATAGTTAAATTTCCTAATTTATATTCTGTGTTTTCAAGATCCAAGAATAAACTGATTTTACAATTAGATGATTTTCAGAATACTCTTAAAAGTTCATATACATTAACACACGAATTAGAAGGTGAAATTGATTACAAATTAAATTTTTAACCCAAGCTCGTGCGAGAATCCTCGCTCGTTCGCATAAAGTTTTTAGAAATTTCGATACAAGCTTGAAACTTGCACCAGCAAATAAATAAACCACTTTCCAACGATAGTGTTTTTTGTTTTTAAAATCGTTAAAGTGTGTATATTTGTGGAATGTATTAATTTTATCTAACAAATTTTTTATGACAAAGAAAATTCAAATTATCATATTCTTTTTAGTTTTTGCATTGGCAAATTCTCAAACTCATAGATTCATTTATGAATACAGATTTTTGCCAGATTCTACAAAAGTAGATAGTATAATTACAGAAAATACAAGATTAGAAATTTTCAAAGATCATTCAGAATTTGTGAGCGATCTAACTGCAAAAAGAGATTCAGCTTTTTTGAATTCTTCGGAAAATTCTTCTGGAGAAGTCGGCTCAGATTTGAAAACTGGCTCTTTCAGAAATTCTACTTGGAAGGGAAAGAAGAAGTTGTACACAAAAGAATATATTGGTATAGAGGGTTTTAAAGTACTTCATCCATTGAAGCAAGACTGGGAATTATCCAACGAAACTCAAAAAATACAAGGTTACAATTGCCAAAAAGCGATAACCAATTATGGTGGACGTAAATGGGAAGCTTGGTTTACCACAGAAATCCCGATTCAAGATGGGCCTTATGTTTTCAGAAATTTACCAGGATTAATCGTTCACATCAATGACAGTACAAAAAATCATTCTTTTTTATTAATAGGTAATTTTAAAACAGCACGTTCAGAAACCTATATTTCAGAGCAAAAAATGCTACCTACTTATGAAGTAAACAGAGAAAAATTCAATAAAAAATGGAAAGAATATAGAGAAAACCCAATTGGTGGAAGTGAACAATTTATGCTCATGAATCCAAAAATTTCTAATATGATCATGCAAGATGAAAACGGTAAAGAAATGGATATGAATCTTGTAAGAATTGATGAAAGAGAACAAGCTAGAAAATTATTAAAAACTAAAAACAATTATATCGATTTACAATTGTATAGATAATTAAAAAATACTTGTTTGCAAATCATCCCCGCTGCGCATTCTATGATAAAAAACAAGTAAAAAATGTTAATATTTAGTAAAA
>CAXYUO010000314.1:0-2029 GCA_964292185.1 uncultured Frigoriflavimonas sp. | reverse complement strand
CTCACATTTTTGCAGGCGGATATTCTGCAGGATATTATTCTTACAAATGGGCTGAAGTTTTGGATGCAGATGCGTTTCAACATTTCAAAGAAAATGGAATTTTCAATGCTGAAATTGCTGTAAAATATAAAAAATTGCTTTCTTCCGGAGGAACACAAGATCCGATGGAATTGTATAAAAACTTCCGAGGAAGCGAACCAAAAGTGGAAAGTTTGCTGAAAAGAGCGTTTGGGTAAAATGTTTTTTAATAAGAATTTTGTTTTAGAAAAATAGAATAAAAAAGGATTTACTCAAACGGTAAATCCTTTTTTAATGATGATATAATTTCAAAAATTTATTTAAAACTGTTATTTTTCACAACTTCATTTCTCGCTTTTGCAAGCATTGGAATAGAAATTAATCCTAAAACAATCATCAAAACCAATTGCATAGTGTGAGAAATAAATGCGTAAGCCAAACCAACTTCTGCACCTTCTTCAGGATTTTTGCCCATAGAAAGAAATAATGCCATTATTCCTAATTTCAATGCGAAATGGAAAGCTCCAATTCCTCCAGAAGCAGGAACCATCATTCCTAAAGTTCCAACTACGATGATGAAAAACCCATCTGCAAAGGTAAATTGAGAGGTTTCTGGTAAGGCAAAACATACAACATAAGCTGCTAGATAATAGCAAATCCAGATTGCTAATGATAGAATTATAAATTTTCCTTTTTGTTTTAATTTGAAAATGGAGGTTAAACCTTGAAATATTCCTTCTATAAAACCAATAATCTTATCTAAAAGAGGAAATTTTATAAAATAACTTTTAAAATAAAAAAAGCTGAAAATTCCCACGAACATAATTCCTATAAGTATCAAAATCTTCACTGGATTGATATTTAGATCTGCTGCTTTATAAAAAGCTAAGATTGCATCATATTTAAAAATCAGTGTTAATAATAAAAAACCTCCCATACAAATAAGATCTACTACTCTTTCTAAAATTATCGTTCCAAAAGATTTATCAACAGGAACTTTTTCTACGCCGTATAAAGCAGTAGATCGAGCCAATTCTCCACTTCTTGGAATGGTAAGATTCATTAAATATCCGAAAGATAAAGTCCAAAATGAATTTGAAATTGAAATTTTGTAACCCATTGGTTCTAATAACAAATTCCATCTAATTGCACGAAACCAATACGCTAAACCTCCAAAAATAGCTGCGATTAATACCCAAAAATAATTGGCTTTTTCAAAATATCCTGCAATTTTTTGAACCTCCATGTCTCGCAATGCAAACCACATAAAAAAAAGTGCAATTGCCATAGAAATAGCAATTGTAATAAATGTTTTTAAAGGATTTGGTTTTTTATTTTGTTCCAAAGATGTATTTTTCAATTATTTATGTAAGTAAATTAGTGGCTTCATCAGGAAAAATAATTTTTGGCTGAAAATCTTTGGCTTCTTCTGGTGTCATTTGAGCATAAGCAATAATAATGATTATATCTCCTTTTTGCACTCTTCTTGCAGCTGGACCGTTCAAGCAAATTTCGCCAGATCTCCTCTTACCTTTTATGGTATAAGTATCAAAACGCTCTCCATTATTTACATTCACAATATAAACTCTTTCACCAACTACAATACCCGAAGCTTCAAGAAGTTCTTCATCAATCGTGATGCTTCCTATATAATTAAGATCGGATTCTGTAACTCGAACTCTGTGAATTTTAGATTTAAAAACTTCTATTAACATTTGGCAAATTTATTAATAATAATTGAAAAAAAAATTAAAAATAATGATTCAAATTTAGAAAATTAAATAGATGAATATTATAAAAAACACAAAATAATTTTACGAAATTCACAATTTTAAAATAATCAAACAAGTATTTAAAATTTATAGAAAGTATGATTGTTTAAAAATATAATCAAATCAATAAACCTAGTATTTTCATGAAAAATTCTTTTATCATATCATCTTTAATAGATGAAATTTACTATAATTTTTATAAAAATAAAAGAGGATGTTTTTTATCTTGATTAAGATGT
>CAXYUO010000313.1:0-2037 GCA_964292185.1 uncultured Frigoriflavimonas sp. | reverse complement strand
ATTTTGATAGATGTGATAGCATATCCTTCTAGAGAAGAAAGTAAAACTCTTCTCAAAGCATTACCGATAGTAAGTCCGAATCCTGGCTCTAATGGTCTAAATTCGAATTGACCTTTGAAATCCGTAGAATTAAGTAGAATTACTTTGTCGGGTTTTATGAATTGTAAAATTGCCATAATATTGGGTTGAGCAAAAATTTGATTAAAATTATTTAGAGTATAATTCGACGATTAGCTGTTCTTTGATATCTTCAGGGATCTGAATTCTTTCAGGAGCTGAGATAAAAGTACCTTCTTTCTTTTCGTCGTTAAATTGTAACCATTCATAAGATGATTTAGAAGCTAATGAATCAGCAATTACTTCTAGAGATTTAGATTTTTCTCTAATAGCGATTACGTCACCTGCTTTTAATAAATATGAAGGGATGTTTACAATTTCTCCGTTTACTGTTACGTGTCTGTGAGAAACTAACTGTCTAGCTCCAGCTCTGGTTTTAGAAAAACCTAATCTGTATACTACGTTATCTAATCTAGATTCACATAATTGTAAAAGAACCTCACCTGTAACGCCTTTGCTTCTGTGCGCTTTATCGAAAAGGTTAGCAAATTGTCTTTCTAAGATACCGTAAGTATATTTAGCTTTTTGTTTTTCAGCTAACTGTACAGCATATTCAGATTTTTTAGCACCTCTTCTTTTGTTAGGTCCGTGTTGTCCTGGTGGTTGATTTTTTCTTTTTTCGAAACTTTTATCGTCTCCGTAAATTGCAGCACCAAATTTACGTGCAATTTTAGTTTTTGGTCCAATATATCTTGCCATAGGTTAAATTTCTAAAAATTAAACTCTTCTTCTTTTAGGTGGTCTACATCCATTGTGTGGCATAGGAGTCACGTCAATGATTTCTGAAACTTCAATTCCTGAATTGTGAATAGATCTGATAGCAGATTCTCTACCTGCACCTGGACCTTTCACAAACACCTTTACTCTTCTTAAACCAGCTTCGTAAGCTACTGAAGAGCAATTTTCTGCAGCCATTTGAGCTGCGAATGGAGTATTCTTTTTAGAACCTCTGAATCCCATTTTACCGGCAGAAGACCAAGAAATTACTTCTCCGTTTTTGTTTGTCAAAGAAATAATAATATTATTGAAAGAAGCTTGGATATGTGCTTCACCAATAGCTTCTACTTTTACTTTTCTTTTTTTAACTACTTTAGTTTGTTTTGCCATAATTCTAATCTAAAGATTATTTACTTGCTTTTTTCTTGTTAGCAACTGTTTTTCTCTTTCCTTTACGGGTTCTAGAATTGTTTTTCGTTCTTTGGCCTCTTAAAGGTAATCCCAGTCTGTGACGTATTCCTCGTTGGCAACCTATGTCCATCAATCTCTTGATGTTCAATTGCACTTCAGAACGTAATTCACCTTCTACTTTAATGTTTTCAGTGATGTAATTTCTGATTGCAGCCAATTCATCGTCATTCCATTCGTTGACTTTCTTGTCTTCGCTGATACCGGCATTTTTAAGGATTTCAGAAGCTGTGCTTCTACCAATTCCGTAAATGTAAGTTAAACCGATAACGCCTCTTTTGTTTTTTGGTAAATCAATACCTGAAATTCTCGCCATAATTTAATTTTAGCCTTGTCTTTGTTTAAATTTTGGGTTCTTCTTGTTAATAATGTACAATCTGCCTTTTCTTCTTACGATTTTGCAATCTGCACTTCTTTTTTTAATTGATGCTCTAACTTTCATTAGTATTTAATTTAATATCTAAATGTTATTCTCCCTTTTGATAAATCATAAGGAGATAGTTCTAATTTCACCTTGTCTCCAGGTAAAAGTTTAATGTAATGCATTCTCATTTTCCCAGAAATATGGGCAATAAGCACATGCCCATTTTCTAGCTCCACTCTGAACATGGCATTAGATAGTGCTTCCACTATCACGCCATCTTGTTCTATGTGTTTTTGTTTAGCCATTTATCTACTTTATAAGTTTGATGTTCTAGATAATTTAGATTGCATCAGTCCGTCATAGTGATGGTT
>CAXYUO010000312.1:0-2045 GCA_964292185.1 uncultured Frigoriflavimonas sp. | reverse complement strand
ACCATTAGAACTTTGATAAGAAACTAGAGTGTCTCCTATCATTTCTGTATCATTAAACACGATTACTTTTGTAAATGCATCTTCTTCTTTTAACAATTTAATCTGAATGAAAGACTCTTTATTATTTCCAATCACAAAACCTGCTGCTCCCATTTGTTCAAAAACATCTTGTGCATAAGTTAGCCGAAAATTTTGCCAAGTTTGATTAGAAACAGACGAAAAATCTTCTGGTCCATTAGAATTTGCTATTTGAAAAGGAAAAACCAAACCTCTTCCTGCATTTCCATATTTAGATTGAAAATTATTTTTCAAAACATTGGGCAAAACTCCGGCTTGCATATGAGAATCTCCTATTAAAAGTATATTTGTAACAACTTTATTTTGCTTAAGTTTATTAATAAAAAGCTCTAAACTTTCAGAATTTTCTATTTGCTGAGAAAATATAAATTGTACATTAAGAATACAAAAAAGGATAAATAATTTATAAATGTAGTTCATCTTATAAAAATAGAAAAAAATACTGAGTAACTGTGTAAAAATTTTAAATATGGGTCTATTTTTACCTCAAACCAAAGGTTCACTGATTCCTAAATAATTTAGAAGTAAAAGAATCAAAAGATAAAACACAAATAAGTTTTGTACATGACAAAAATTACTAGTATTTTCTTAGCCTAAATTATTTTTAGTTTTCACTTTAACTTCAGAACCTTCCGCAAGCATTACTGAACAAGGATTTACAGCATTTAAAAATTCAAAATCATCACCATAATTTTCTTTAAAATCAAGAGAGATTTCGTAATTATTAATATGATAATGCTTCCATTTTGGATGCTGAACTTCATATTCGGAAGTTGAATTTTTATTTTTTGTATATCCGAAATAGTGCTCTGTAATAAATTCAAATTCGGAGTTTTCTTTCATTAATAATTGAGAATTATTGGCTTCTATCGAAATATTATTCCATTTTTTAGTTTTCCAGCTGTAGGTAATATTTAATTTATTTCCGACAACTTTAATAGCGTTTTTCATTGGTAATTTCTCATAATGTTCATTATAAATAATATTGGCAACGAGTTTTAAAGCAATTTTCGGAACGATTTCTTTGATGAAAACTACTCCTCTTTTCCATTCGTTGTTTTCAAATTTTTTCACATAAAATCTTAAATTCACTTCTTCAAAATTCCGATGAAAAGGAACTGGAATTCCCAATAATTTCGTTTTTAAAAACATAAAACCTATTACACTTACATAGCATTTGTTTTCCCAAAAATCTAGCTCAACACCTTTTGGAACATACTTTTCTAAAATAGAAGGATCTACTTCGTAATTGATAATGGCAAGTTTTCGCCATTCTGCTGTTAGGAAATTCATAATGTATAATTTTAAAATGGGAGGAAATCTATTTTCGATTTTTTTTTTAGTTTTAAATTGGAGAGTCATCCATATTTTCAAAAATAGCGTTTTCATAATTAAAAATTTATTGATAAACTTCTACTTCGGAACCATCTGTGAAATAACAACTTATTGGTTTTTCTGTAGTTAAAATTCTTTGTAAATCTGAACTGAGATACTTAATTTTTTTAATGAAAAAATCGAAATTTTTCACTTTTAGCAAGTTCCATTTTTTGTGTTGTATTTCTAAAATTTTTGCTGTATTTTTATCTTTTCTGCTAAAAGAATGATATCTTCCTATTATAAATTTTTGTTCGGAACTTAAAGTTTTCTGGTCTTTTTGAAAATCGGTTTCAACATTAAATTTCAAGTCGCATACATGATCATTTATGAAATAAGTTAATTGTTTTTCATTTTTTATTTCTTTCACTTTTCTATAGGAAAAAGGTTCACCATAAAAGAATTTTCCTGTAAAATAGGTCATAAATTTAGGCACCATTTCTGAAATAAAAAACACCGCCTTCACATCAAAATTATCAGTTCTTCGAACATAAGTTCTAATATTAATTTCTGGAAAAAACTGATGAAAAGGAATTTTGAAACCGTATATTTCTGCATTTTTGTACTCAAAACACACAAAACTTAAGATTGCT
>CAXYUO010000311.1:0-2051 GCA_964292185.1 uncultured Frigoriflavimonas sp. | reverse complement strand
GAGCTTGTGGAGAAGAGGCAACCAAAGCTGGATGATCGGCTAAAATACCTGCAGCTGTATAAAATCCTGGATAAGATGTTCCGTACTGACCAACTTTTTTATTATTATTGTGTATATTTTTTAGCAACCATTCTATCGTATCGTAAGTATCTGTGCTTTCGTCCACATCTTTTTTAGATTTTCTTTCTATTTGCGGTGTCATATTCGTGAAAGTTCCTTCGCTCATATATCTTCCGCGAACATCTTGATACACAAATATATAGAGGTCTTTCATCAAATAAGGATTTGGACCGAGAGAATTTTTAAAATCATTTTCGCCATACGGAGCAACGCTGTAGCAAGTTCTCTGCATGATGAATGGATATTTTTTATTCTTAGAAATATCTTTAGGAATGTAGATAGAAGTGAACAGTTTTACGCCATCTCGCATTGTAATATAAACTTCTTTTTTGGTAAAATTGTCTTTTACAAAGGTGTTTTCAGATTTTTTTTGAGAAAAAACGATAGAAATACATAAGATTAGGAGAATGGAGAAATACTTTTTCATGCTAAAAAATTTAATCACGAATTTATAAAATAAAATGCAGAAATTTGAGAATTGAATTGATATACCATGGAATTATTTGAAAATTTGCCTGATTTTAATCTAAATCTACTTCCGAAAGAAGGAATTGTCAACTATTTTGGGAAAATTTTTGATGATGATGAAGTTGCTTTTTATTTTAATAATTTAATGGAAAACATAAAGTGGAAAAACGATGAAGCCATTATTCTTGGAAAAAAAATAATTACCAAAAGAAAAGTAGCTTGGTATGGAGATGAAAAATTTTCTTACACCTATTCCAAAATCACAAAATCTGCTTTAGAATGGACAAGAGAACTCCTTTTAATAAAAGAAAAAGTTGAGGAATTATCTGGCGAAAAATTCAATTCATGCTTGCTTAACCTTTACCATAATGGAAGCGAAGGAATGGCGTATCACAGCGATGGCGAAAAAGATTTGAAGGAAAATGGAGCAATTGCATCTGTAAGTTTTGGGGCAGAAAGAAAATTTTCTTTTAAACATAAAAATTCCAAAGAAAGAATAGATATTTCTTTAGAAAACGGTAGTTTATTAATAATGAAAGGCGAAACCCAAAAACATTGGCAACATAGATTACCACCAAGCAAAAAAATATTTTCAGAAAGAATAAATCTTACTTTTAGGCAAATAGAGAAAAGGTAAAAGTGGAGTAGTACTTTATTTTTCACGATTCAACAATTTCACAATTTTACAACTCCACACTTAAATTCAAAACTTTATGAAAAATTTAGCATAAAAATTCATTGATACTATTTTTTTTATGTTAAATTTGGTATAAATAAATTTATTTTAAACTTTAAATAATTAAACTATGAAAAACAAAATCGCAATCGCTACATTAGCACTTGCTGTATCTTTTGGTTCTATTTCATGTAAAAAGAAAGTATCTGATGCAGATTTATTATCAAAAGCTACTACAATAGTTGCAAACAATCCTTCTGCTTCTGTAGAAATTAAAGAAGGAACAGCACACCTTTCAGGAACTTTTGATACGGAAGCTCAACGTGATGCAATGATTGCTGAACTGAAAAAAGTAGAAGGTGTGAAAGATGTAATGGATATGTCTACAATCGCTGCTCCAGTTGCTGTAGTTTCTCCTGTAGACCCTGCAATTCAACAAAAATTAGTAGATGCTTTGAAAGATTTTCCATCGGTTACAGTTTCTGTAGTGAATGGAGAATTAACGCTTACTGGAGATGTTTCTTCTGTACAAGCTAGAAAAATTAAAGAATCTGTAGATGCTTTGAAAGTAGGGAAAGTAAATTTTAACACTACCGTAAAATAATAGAAATGAGTACATTACAAGAAAAATACGCAAGTGTAATTGCTGCTGCACAAACTGCAGGAGTTAGTGGTCTTCAAGTTCGTGAGCAAGATGGAATTTTATATGTTTCTGGAGCTGCTTCAAATACTGCAACAAAAGACGCAGTTTGGAATGCTTTAGGAGTTATAGATTCAAGCTTTTCTG
>CAXYUO010000310.1:0-2054 GCA_964292185.1 uncultured Frigoriflavimonas sp. | reverse complement strand
AAAATTATCATTTGTTGCATTAAGTTATTGAATTCTCCGTTCGGAAAATATATTGCATTTAACGTTATGAGGCTTGCTTTCAGTGGCGTTGCACCAACACCAAGCCATTACAAATATAATAAAACATTCCATTCAGCAGCGGATTTTCCGTAGGAAAATCCGGAAGTAGCCATTGAAGCAAACCGCTGTTGGTGGCAGTTATATTATTTTTCAAGTTTTTTTATAAAATCGTCAATTAAATTATCAATATTTTCTCCGTATATTTTTATTGCATTTTCATAAGTTTGATTTTCGGTTAACTTCAAGAATTTTTCTTTGTCATATTCTATAAGAAAATTTACAAAAGCACCAGAAATTGGATAAAGAATATCATCATTCAATTTTGTTTGATTTCTCCAAATTTCCTTAATGTCAATTTGGTTTGTTTTATATGTTTCTTGTGCTATTTTTAGTTTTTCATTTTTTTGTTGGTCGAAGCAAACTCCAATACCTTCATTAATAAATTTAGTTCTAATGTTGTCATTATTCATCCAAAATGAAATATTATGAGCAATTTCGTGTCCTGGTGTTTGATTTAAGCGATTATGAGAAATACAAAATACAGGGTTTGAAAATCCAAGATTTGTATTTAGTATTTGATTGTAACTTTCATTTAAGTTCCAAACAAAAAAATCTATTTTTTTTGGCAATTTAGAATTAAAAAATACATTAATTTGTTCAAAAGCAATTTGTCTTGTCTTTGTTATTCTTTCAATTTCATTTTCATTAATTGAATTCTCAAAATGAAAGATATTGTTTTGTGTTTCTCTTCTTTTCCAGTTTTTGTAATACTCATCTAAACCAGTTAGCATTCCAAATTTTTTTAACTCCTTTTCAGAATTTTTAGTTCCTTTAACTTTTAGTGCTTCATTGTAAAATAATTTTGCATCATCAAGTTTTCCAGTTCCAAAACTATTTTTTGCTAATTCAATAAATGCCCAGGATTTTTGCCAATCTTCTGACATCATTTTTTTAGCACTCTCAAGATAAGGAATTGCATTTTTGAAGTTCCCTTTTTCGTCTTCTGCTCTTGCAATTAATAAAATTGTTTCAAAATCGTTGGGTTCAGATTGTAAAATCTGTTTTCCGATTTCTATTGTTTTATCATAATTGCCTTTCCAAAAATTATCTACCATTTCCTTTTTTTGTGAAAATGCAACGATAGAGTATAATAGAAATAATAATAAAATCTGTTTCTTCATTTTTTAAACGCTCTTTTTGTCAATAATTGCCACCAACGTCTCGTGGCTTGCTGAAGTGGCGACTTCGTAATCGCAAATTTTCTTTCAAATATAATATTTCTTGCGAAAAGTAAACGTGATTTTAAAGAAAAAGTCGCCATTTTAGCAAACCGCTGTTGGCAGTAGTTTTTTGTTTTTAATATTCAATTGGCAAAAAATCTAATTCTTTTCTCATTTCCGTTTTGCAATTATTTTTAACAATTCTGAAACTTTTAAAGTTCTCTTTTGGTGTCATTAGCCATTTATTTCCATTAAATTCCCACAAAACAATTCCGTTTTTGTTATCTATAATTTTTGCCTTTATCTCGAATCCTATTTTATTTTTAATATCATAAGCATCAGCTCTAAAAGCGTTATTTTCAGTTAATCTTGTGAATTTTTCAAGTTCAAATTTTTGCGAATTTTCAATTCTCCAATTTATTGTTAGTTGAGCACCTTCATTTTGTATAGTTTCCGTTTCTCCATCACAAGGCTGGTATATTAAATAGCCATTTTTATCCTTTTCTACTTTAATCCAGTCTTTTTGAATTGCATTTAAACTATTCCAAGTTTTATCAATTTTGCGAAGGTTTATTTTTGGATAAGTTGTAGTAATGTTAAAGTTAGTGTTTTCATTTTCGTTAATTTTTGTTTGTCCAGTACAAGACAATAAAATAAATGTAATAAAAACGTAAATTAAATTTTTCATATTTTTTTAGAATTTCGATTTTCTGAAAATTACTGCCAACGTTCCGGCGCTTGGCGAGGTTGCGAGCTTCGGTACCGGTTATTTTC
>CAXYUO010000309.1:0-2114 GCA_964292185.1 uncultured Frigoriflavimonas sp. | reverse complement strand
TAAGCAAAAGATGCTGATATTTTTTGTTATATTTGTTTATTAATAACATTGTAATGGTTTTAGAAAATAATAAAGACAACGAGATTATTCTTAAAATTCCTGCTGATTTTGATATTTTAGGACTTCAACGTATTCTCAATTATTTAAAATATAAAGAAATAATTAAAAAAAGTGAAGGTACTGAAGAAATTGCTGATAAAATTTCCGAAGAATCTAAAAGCAATTGGTGGTAAGAAAATAAGAATATATACATAAAATGATAGTTGTAATAGATACAAATATTGTTTTTAGCACCCTTTTAAACCCTAATTCTTTGATTCGGGAATTACTAATCAATGTGCAAGATAAAATTTATTTTGTGGCTCCAGAATTTTTAATTGATGAAATTGAAAAATATTCTACAAAGATTGAAAAACATTCTAAACTTGATCAACATTCTCTTAATATTTTAAAATCTACCATATTTAAAGTAATCAATTTTATAAGTGAAGATAATATTCTAAACCACAATTGGATTCAGGCTTTTGAAATGCTAAAAGATGTAGATCAAAAAGACACTCCTTTTCTGGCGCTTGCATTACAACTTAATTCAAAAATTTGGACCGGAGACAAAAAATTAATTTCTGGGATTTCAAAAAAATATTTTGAAGACTATTTTTATCAAACTACAGATTTGGAAAAAATTCTATTTTAAAAGAAAATTTCGCACCTCTATATTAAAATCCCCTGGATTTTCTGCTTGTACCCAATGTCCAGCATTTTTGATGGAAATTACAGATGAATTTGGAAATTGCTGCTTTATAAGAAAATCATCTTCTGGAAATATATAATTAGAATTTGCACCTGCAACAAATAAAGTTTCGCCTTTGAAAACACCAAATTTTATTGCATTAGAAACAAATTCTTCATATTTATTGGCTAAAGTTTTCAAATTGAAACGCCAATTGAGCTTTTTATTTTCATCCCAAAATAAACTTTTTGCGAGAAAAAATATCACCCCTTTTTCGGGAATATATTTTGATAACAAATCTTCTACCTCTCCTCTACTTTTCACTTTATCGAAGTCTACACTTTCCAAAGCTTTTATAACACCTTGATGGTGTGGAGAATATGCTTTTGGCGTAATATCTACAACGATCAATTTCTGAACTTTTTCCGGAAAATTTATTGCAAATTGCATTACTGCTTTTCCACCAAGAGAATGTCCGAGAAGATTTGCTTTTAGAATATTATGAGCATTCATGTAATTCAGAATATCATTTGCCAAATCGTCATGACTCATATTTTCTGAGTGAAAACTTTTACCATGATTTCTAAGATCTATCAAATGAACAGGCATTTTTTCACTAAATTCTTTAGCAAAACTCGCCCAATTATCGAGCATTCCGAATAATCCGTGAAAAACGAGAAGTGGAGTTTTGGAATTATTTTCTCCGTATATTTTTGAGTGTAAGATTTGCATTAAAACTTTAGTTTAAAATATTCTTTGGTTATTTTTTCTTTACATGATCCCCAATCAAAATCCAAAAAAATATGTGGTGGTTCATCTTTTTCAGCATCTTCAAAATAAGGTATTGATTTCAGCATTTGAAATTCTGAATGTCTGGTATATTTTATTCTGTAAAAGTCAACCATTTCATCTAAAGAAAATTCATTCAGTAAAAAATACAGATCAATGAAATCTTTTTTAGTTCCTCTTCCCGAAATAGCATTTAATTTCATCGCAGCAATATCTTTTTTTGAGGCTAATTTAATATTGTCTTCAATTACTATTTCGGAAACTAATGGATAGGTGTAATTTACAAAATCTACTTTTATACCATTGACTATCGTGATAATTATATTTTTTGATTTTTTTAAAGTTTCTACATTTCCGAAACCTTCTAATTCTTTTAAAAATAAATCCTGTTGAATTTCAACATTACCGAAGAAATCTAAATCAATTGAATTTCGATGTCCTATCTGCAAAGCTAATGAAGTACCTCCAACTAATAAAAAATCCGAAAAAAATTCAGAATTTGAAATATTCTTTAAGAGTTCCAAACATTCTGCACTAACTGTTTGTGTTTGTAGCATCTAAAGGCTGTTTTTTTTATTTTAAAAATTACGGACAA
>CAXYUO010000308.1:0-2192 GCA_964292185.1 uncultured Frigoriflavimonas sp. | reverse complement strand
ATATAAGTATTTTGCCCCAATTTTGGGGCAAAATTTTATCGGACAGTAGTGATTCAAAAATAAAGAAAATGAAAATCTTACCGTGGTTCGGAATAGGAATGATGATTTTAGGAATGATGATTTTAGTTATTTCTATCAACTTTGCAACGAACTGGTACAAAGAAAGCATCAAAGCGAAAAGTGAACTTCGCCAAGATATTTTAAATGAAATTGCTCGTGAAGGAAAAAAAATATTTGATGAAAATGAGGTGGAAGCTTTGAGCGAAAATACTAAATTGATGCAATTATGGGTTAAGAACAATCCTAAAAAAGCAGAAGATTTTTTGAGGTTTAAGGATGGGTATGAAGCGAGAAAAGAAGTAAAATAAAAATAAGTTTCTATTGTAAAGTATTTTCTCAAATTGGCTGCAGATGATGAATTTGGTAGAAAGCTTCAGGATTTAGATTTGCTTTCAAAAAAATCTTAGAACTTTAAATCATTAGATAATATCTTAAAGATCAAAATAAGACTTTTGGCATTGAAAACTATCATCAATATTTATTTACATAAATGTTCAGTAGTTTAATGCAAATTAGAACTAAATATAATAAGTTTTCCCCTTATTTTTACAATTTTGTACATATAAGCACATTACAATCTATCTATTTTTACTATATTTGTACTAATAAACAAAATAATGACAAATTCACGGCTTATTCCAACAGAAAAAATTATCGAGCGTTTACGTTATGAAAACCCTTGGTGGAGCACACAAGAAATTCCTTCATTGTACAAAGAAATGTCTAAACGCTTATATTTTGAATTATATTATCCTTTCGTTACCGAAACAAAAATTCGGCGTGCTGTGGTTTTGATGGGTCCAAGAAGAGTTGGAAAAACGGTGATGATGTTTCACACCATCGATCAATTGATACAGGAAAAGATAAATCCACAACGCATTTTCTTTGTTGGGATTGATAATCCTATTTATATACATCTTAGTTTACAAGAAATTTTGGATCTCTGCAAAGAAGCAATAAATGTAGAAAACCTAAAAGGTTGTTATGTGTTTTTTGATGAAATACAATATCTGAAAGATTGGGAAAGACACCTGAAAGTTTTGGTAGATTCTTATCCTGAAACCAAATTTATAGTTTCCGGTTCTGCTGCAGCTGCATTAAAATGGCACAGTACAGAAAGTGGAGCAGGAAGATTTACAGATTTTATGTTGCCACCATTAACATTTCAAGAATTTATTCATTTAAAAAATAAAAATCATCTTATCCAAAACGGTTTCATACAATATGGCGATAAAGAACTGCCATATTGTGTTACTCATGATATTGATGAATTGAACAGAGAATTTTTACAATATCTAAATTTTGGCGGATATCCGGAAGTAGTCTTGTCAGAAAAAATTCAAAATGACATGGGAAGATATGTGAAAAATGATATTGTTGATAAAGTGCTTCTTCGTGATTTACCCAGTTTATATGGAATAAAAGATGTGCAAGAACTTAATCGTTTTTTTACTTACATCGCTTATAATACAGGAAATGAGTTTTCCTATGAAAAAATGTCTAAAGAAAGTGGAATTCAAAAAGAAACTTTAAAAAATTATTTGGAATATTTAGAAGCTGCATTTTTAATAAAAGTTTTGAATAAAGTAGATGTGAATGCCAAAAGATTCAAGCGTATCACAAGTTTTAAAGTGTATCTCACCAATTCTTCTTTGCGAACCGCTTTGTTTTCGCCAATTAAAGGAACCGATAGCGAAATGGGAAATATGGTAGAAACCGCCATTTTATCGCAATGGATGCACCGTGAGAATTTAGATTTAACCTATTCTCGATGGAAAGAAGGCAGATCAGAAGGAGAAGTAGATTTGGTTTTAGTAGATGATAAAAAATTTAAACCAGTTTGGGGCGTAGAAATCAAATGGAGCAACCGTTATTTTGAAATGCCTCAAGATTTAAACAGTCTAATTTATTTTTGTAAATCCAACGAATTTGAGAATGCTTTGGTAACCACCATAGATAAACAAGGAACTAAAGAAATCAGCAATTTGAAATTCACTTTTCTACCTGCATCAGTTTATGCCTACAACATCGGCGAAAATACTTTAAGAATGAAATCTACTAATTATTAATTATAGAATTTAGAAATTATAAGAAAAATGTCCAGTTTTTTGCATAATAAACTGGACATTTTT
>CAXYUO010000307.1:0-2208 GCA_964292185.1 uncultured Frigoriflavimonas sp. | reverse complement strand
TTTTGTTCCTTTTGTGGTTAAAAATATTTTTATAAAAAATTTAAACAAGCTCTAAGATTTTATATAAATTTTAAAATTGATTGGTAAAGGTAGTAGAAACCTGCTACTCAAAGTCTTTCTACTTTGAACCGAAACAATCTAATATATATTATACATGAAAATCCTTCTTTTCAAAAGTTTAATTAAATTAAATGCAGTAGTTTTTTCAATATTGCTGAAAGTCAAAAGATTTTAAGCAACCAGTTTTTTTATTTATATTAAATTTGTACTTTAATTACCACAAATACAAACCTCTTGAAACATACAAAATTCGACATTGCTTACCTAAAAATGGCTTCGGAATGGGCAAAACTTTCCTATTGCAAAAGAAAACAAGTAGGTGCTTTGATTGTGAAAGATCGCATGATAATTTCTGATGGTTACAATGGTACACCTTCTGGTTTTGAAAACAATTGCGAAGATGAAGATACCGGAAAAACGAAATGGTTTGTGCTTCATGCAGAAGCAAATGCAATATTAAAACTTGCTAGTTCTACGCAATCTGCAAAAGATGCAACCCTTTATCTCACGCTTTCTCCGTGCAAAGAATGCAGCAAACTTATCTTGCAATCTGGTATTTCTAAACTCGTTTATATCCACGAATATTCTGATGACGATGGGATTTCTTTCTTAAAAGAACACGGGATAGAAGTATTGAGAATTGCTGATGAAAATTTAATTTAAAAATTGCTTAAAATCATTTAGAGAATACAAATATGCATTGGCAAGAAAAAATTGATGATTTTGAAAATTACTTGAAATTTGAGAAAAATTTTGAAAAAAATACAATTTCTGCATATGTAAGTGATATTTCTAAATTGAAAAATTTTGCAGTACATGATTTAGAAATTGCTCCAAATACCATCAATTACGAAAATATACAGCAATTTTTATTTCAACTTTCCAAAGAAAAACTCAACGAAAGATCGCAAGCTAGATGCATTTCTTCTATCAAATCTTTTTTTGCATTTCTTGTTGCCGAAGAAATTCGAGAAGATAATCCTACTGCATTATTAGATGCTCCAAAAATGGGAATTTATTTACCAGATACACTCAATCTTGAAAGTGTAGAAAAAATAATTGCAGCTGCAGATCTTTCTACACCACTCGGAAATAGAAATAGATGCATTGTAGAAGTGCTTTATGGTTGCGGTTTACGGGTTTCTGAACTCACGAATTTAAAAATATCCAACATTTATTTTAAAGAAAAATTTATGAAAATAGATGGAAAAGGGGGTAAAACTCGGCTCGTTCCTTTTGCAAAATATACTTCAGAATTAATGCAGAATTACATTGATAACGAAAGATCTATAGTGAAAATAAACCCAAAAAGCTCTGATATTTTATTTTTAAACCGAAGAGGAAATCAATTGACAAGAGTGATGATTTTTACCATTATAAAAAATTTGACAAAGCTTGCTGGAATTACAAAAACCATTTCTCCACACACTTTTCGCCACTCTTTTGCTACGCATTTGCTAGAAAATGGTGCAGATTTGCGTTTTATTCAAGAAATGCTCGGTCATTCTAGCATTACCACTACAGAAATTTATACTCATTTAGAAACCAAAGCTTTGCGAGAAGTTATTCTAAATTTTCACCCAAGAAATATGAAATAATAATGGAAAACTTAACTTTTTGCCCAAAATGTGGCAACAAAACTTTACAATGGGACGGAGAAAAAAAATGGAGTTGCGTTTGCGATTTTGTTTTGTATAATAATGTTGCAGGTGCAGTTGCTGTTCTTATAAAATGTGGAGAAGAATATCTTTTCACCAAAAGAAATCAAGAGCCAAAAAAAGGAAAATTGGATCTTGCAGGAGGTTTTGTAGATCCGAAAGAAAGTGCAGAAACTACTTGCAGAAGGGAGCTTGAAGAAGAAATGAATATAGTAATTGATGAAAATAAACTTCAATATTTGGCAAGCCTTCCCAATGTTTATCAATACAAAAATATAGATTACAATACCTTAGATTTATTCTTTCTTTATGAAATTTCAGAAAAAATGGAAGTGCAACTAGAGCTTTCAGAAATATCTGAAATACAATGGCTTACAAAAGAAAATCTCATTTTAGAAGATGTTGCTTTTGACTCTCAGAAAAGTTTTTTGAAAAATTATTTTGATTTAAGACAAAATTTATAATAAATTGTAAATCAAGATTTTAAAAC
>CAXYUO010000306.1:0-2242 GCA_964292185.1 uncultured Frigoriflavimonas sp. | reverse complement strand
TTTTAACCCCAAGATAAAAGAAATTTAAATGACCGCATTGAGGTCAATTTGCGTTGGTTATTTTCATTGATCGTGAAACAGGAGAAATCATGGAAAGTTACGGGAGATGTGACAGAGAATCGAAATGCGGATTTTTCTATCATCCTTCAAAAGATGGATTTCAAAATAATAAAACATCTATGATTGTAGAAAATTCATTTTTTGAAACCGTTCCTACTTTTCACAAAAATAACTTGGTGGAATTATCGATGAATTACGACAATAATTTATTGAAATATTTAAGATTACGATTTGGTGATTCAATAGCAAATTCTATCAAGAAAAAATATAAAATCGGAACACTTCCGGAATTTAATTATGGAACTGTTTTTTGGCAGATTGATGATAGAAATAAAGTAAGAGGCGGGAAAGTAATTCAATATTTTGAAACTGGAAAAAGAACAAAAAAAATTACATGGATGCATCAGTTTTTAATGAAGAAAAATGAAATTTCAGACTTCAATTTATCGCAATGTTTATTTGGTTTGCATTTGACGAAAGATGACAAGGCAAGTGTCATTGCTTTGGTGGAATCTGAAAAAACAGCTTGTATTATGAGTGTAATATTTCCGGAATTTTTATGGTTGTCTTGTGGTGCAAAAGGTGAGTTTAAATTGAAAAAATTAGAACCAATTAAACATCGAAAAATCATTGCATATCCTGACTGCGAAATTCAAAAAAATGGATTTACAACCTATCAAGAATGGAAGCGAAAAGCGGTCGAATTGAATGCGAAAGGATTCGATATTTATGTATCGGATTTACTTGAAAAACAAGCAAAACCCGAACAAAAAAGAGAAGGAATTGACATTGCAGATTTCTTTATGATAAACCAATGAAAAGATGAGTAAAACAGGTTTTACATCGAGATGTGCCGATAGAGCTACAATTCGTTCCGAAATTGCACCTTATCGGCATCTCGCTTTTTCTCCCGATGGTCAAAAAAGGGAAAATTGCTCTACAATTTTAAAATTAAAAAAATATGAAAAATAAAGTTTTAAGGTTCAGAGTTTCATCTCTCGAACATCAAATTATTCAGAAAAAAATTACAAAAACAGGTCTTTCTATGTCGGAATTTTTTCGAAGACTTTCCTTAGAATTAGACCTCAAAAATACGTTAACGGAAGATGAAATTGAAGGCTATAAAAACCTCTCAAAATACGCTGATAATTTCCGGAGGATTTCCAATTTATTTAAACTTGGAGATGTTACGGGAATGAAAAATGAAATGCTTGAAACTTCGAGAATAATAAAAAGTCATCTAGAAAAATTTAAGTAAAATGATAGCCATGGCAAAATCTTGCATCGGTGGTTTTTCACTTTTTAATTATGTAATTGATGACCAAAAAGGAATAGAAATATTGCGAAATAATCTTTGTGGCGAAACACCTATTGAACTTTTTCAAGAAATGAAAATTCTGCAAAATCTAAATCAAAACGCAACCAATAAACTCATTTCTATGGTTCTTTCTCCGCATGTAGCTGATGGTGAAAAATTGAGTAAAAAGCAGTTGCAGAATCTCACAAAAGAATTTTTAAAAGAATTAGAAATTGATACCAATCAATCTCAATTTATTGCTTTTATGCACACAGAAAAACGCCATCGTCACATTCACATCCTTTTAAACAGAGTAGATGAAAAAGGTAAATTGTTGAAAGACCATCATATTGGGAAGAAAGCGCAATGGGCAGCGCACAGAGTTGCAGAAAAAAATGAATTAGTATCTGCAAAACAAATGAGAATTGATAAAATAAGAGCTTCCGAAAGTTTCGAATTTGATTCTAAGAATTTAAGGAAAGAAATGTTTCGAAAACATCTGAACGTAATGGCAACAAAGCCAAACACGATGGAAAAATACTTATCAGAAATGCTGAAAAAGGAAATAAAATTCATTCCTACAATCAATAAGCAAGGTGATTTACAAGGTTTTCGGGTGAGAGATATGGAAAGTCAAACAGAAATGAAAGCGAGCGATGTTCACCGAAATATGGGACTGAAAAAACTTTTAGATTCTGGTTTGTTTTTTCAGGATGATAATTTCAATTTGAGTAATCCAATGCACGAATTAAATCAAAAAAGCATTCAAAATTTTAAAAAAGAATTAGAAATGATTGCTCTTCAAAATAAAATATTGCTAGAATCTAAAACATCTGAAACCAAAATTGTTGATAAAATTGAAAGAAAAATAATAGAACGTAGTAC
>CAXYUO010000305.1:0-2312 GCA_964292185.1 uncultured Frigoriflavimonas sp. | reverse complement strand
GAAAGTCAAGCCTTCTTATTTAGAAAGGTTACAAACTACAACAAAGTGATTTCTATCATTGTTATTATTATTAACAATTCTTTAACTTTGTGAAAAATCAAAATATATTTAATTATGGCAAGTATAACCAGTACTTCAATTGGTAGAAAGTACGCAATGGCATTGTCCGCAATGTTTTTGCTTGTTTTCCTAATGATGCACCTTACGGTAAATTTACTCTCACTTGGCGGAGAAGATGGTCCTTTCAATGCTGCTTCTTATTTTATGGGGTATAATCCATTAATACAATTTGTAATGCAGCCTGTTCT
This sequence comes from uncultured Frigoriflavimonas sp., assembly GCA_964292185.1. Lineage (GTDB taxonomy): Bacteria > Bacteroidota > Bacteroidia > Flavobacteriales > Weeksellaceae > Frigoriflavimonas. The sequence goes on along the minus strand of CAXYUO010000305.1, from coordinate 2,004 downwards.
TGTTTTAGGCGTAATGTTTCATTTTATTATGGGATTTATTCTAGAATTTAAAAACAGAAATGCAAGACCAGTAAATTATGCAATGAATCAATCTTCAGCAAATTCTACTTGGACTTCAAGAAATATGATTATTTCTGGAGCAGTTATCCTAGCTTTTTTAGGATTGCACATGTATGATTTTTGGTTTCACGAAATGATTTATAAATATGTTCCAGGTGATGGAGATGCTACAGATCTTACAAGATTTTGGGGAGAATTGAATCACAAGTTTTCAGAACTTTGGAGAGTTGTTATTTATGTAATTGCATTTGTTTTATTAGGATTGCATTTGGCACACGGTTTCCAATCTTCTTTTCAATCTGTTGGAGCAAGACACCCAAAATATACTCCCGTAATAAAAGCAATCGGAACTTGGTATTCTATACTTATTCCTGCAGGTTTTATTCTTGTAGCCGTATTTCATTATTTTAATCAATAAATTTTAAATTTTAGTATCCCTATTAAAATTTAAAATAATTAGTATTCACAAATTCAATTTAAGATTTAAAATTCTGTGAGTATCTCTAAAATTTAAAATTTCTAAAAATGAGCAAATTTGATTCAAAAATTCCTAAAGGTCCTTTAGAGGAAAAATGGAAAAATCATAAAAATCACATGAATCTTGTTGCGCCTAATAATCGTGATAAGATAGATATTATTGTAGTAGGAACAGGTTTAGCTGGTGGTTCTGCCGCAGCTACACTTGCAGAACAAGGATATAACGTAAAAGCATTTTGCTACCAAGATTCTCCAAGAAGAGCGCATTCTATTGCAGCTCAAGGTGGTATAAACGCAGCAAAAAATTACCAAGGAGATGGAGATTCTACCTATAGATTATTCTACGATACCATAAAAGGTGGAGATTACAGATCTCGTGAAGCTAATGTATATAGATTAGCAGAAGTTTCTGCAAATATTATAGATCAATGTGTTTCTCAAGGTGTTCCTTTTGGTAGAGATTACGGCGGTCAATTAGACAATCGTTCTTTCGGTGGAGTTCAAGTAAAAAGAACTTTTTATGCTAAAGGACAAACTGGTCAGCAATTATTATTAGGAGCTTATTCTTCTTTAAGCAGGCAAAACGGGAAAGGTCGTGTGAAAACGCCCATCCGCCACGAAATGCTAGATTTAGTAATCGTAGATGGAAAAGCAAGAGGAACTACCGCAAGAAATTTAGTGACAGGAGAAATAGAAAAACATTCTGCACACGCTGTAGTTATTGCTTCTGGAGGTTACGGAAATGTATATTTCCTTTCTACAAATGCAATGGGGTCCAACGTTTCTGCAGCTTGGAAAATTCATAAAAAAGGAGCGTATTTCGCAAATCCTTGTTATGTACAAATTCACCCAACTTGTATTCCTGTTCATGGAACAGCACAATCTAAACTGACATTAATGTCGGAATCTTTAAGAAATTCAGGAAGAATTTGGGTTCCCAAAAACATAGAAGATTCTGTAGCAATCCGTGAAGGAAAACTAAAGCCTCAAGATATTCCTGCTGAAAATAGAGATTACTATTTAGAAAGAAGATATCCAGCTTTCGGAAATTTAGTTCCACGTGATGTAGCTTCCAGAGCTGCAAAAGAAAGATGTGATGCTGGTTACGGAATAGAAAATAACGATACAAACGAAGGTGTTTACCTAGATTTCTCTACAGAAATCACAAAAAAAGGACATGAATCTGCTATCGAAAAAAATATTCATAATCCAACTCCTCAACAAATTTATGATTTAGGAAAAGCTTGGATTGAAGAAAAATACGGGAATCTATTTGTGATGTATGAAAAAATCACAGCAGATAATCCTTATGAAACTCCAATGAAAATTTATCCAGCTGTCCATTACACAATGGGTGGAGTTTGGGTAGATTATAATTTACAATCTACAATACCTGGTTGTTTTGTGATTGGAGAAGCCAATTTCTCAGATCATGGAGCTAAAACATTAGGAGCATCTGCATTGATG
>CAXYUO010000304.1:0-2344 GCA_964292185.1 uncultured Frigoriflavimonas sp. | reverse complement strand
TCGGGCTCATATTACCCGATGTTTGAGATGAGCACAGTTTAGTTTACACTCCCATTAAATCTAAATTTAGGTCTTATTAAAATTGACGAAACTAAACTTTCCGAATTAATTAATAACATAAAAAATTCCGAAAAAAACGAAAGACGAAATTTAATTCAATCATTTTCAACTAATCAAAGATTAATACCAAATGAAGATTATCAAAATTACTTAATTTATTTCTTTGCTATAGTTGTTTTAGTTACTTTATCGTTAAGTAGTTTCATTGCGTTTATGTCAATAATGGTTGTAATGGGAATTTCTGCATTTATTACAAAATGGTATAGAGGAACTAACAACAAATCAATGCTTTATAAATATGCTCGAATGATGACATTTTTAGGTTTTATAAATATGGTTGCAATATTTCTAATGTTCAAAATCTATAATTCTACTTCAAACAATATTGGAATAAAAATTACAAACGAAATAGAAACTTATAAAAATAAAGTTGGAAAATATCCAAACGAACTAAATAGTATTCGTGAAAAACTTGATTTAAATTTATTTCAAAATTATATTGCAAATAAAATTAAGTATAAAAATAATGGAATCGAATATAAATTAGAAATTGAATCTTTAAATCATAAACAAAAAGAATTTGATAAAGATTTAAAAGAATGGAATTAATACTGCTTTATTATTAAATACAACATAAATAAAAAATAACAGTTTTTCCTTTAAAATTAAAGTTTAGCCAAAGGAACGATTTTTGCTACATCGAAAACCTTATAAATATTGACAATTTAATTAAAAAAAATACGCAATTATGCCAAAAATCCTTATTGTAGAAGACGAAAGTGCCATTTCTGGTGTGCTGAAAGATATTCTTTCAGATGAATTGAAAGATTATGAATTTATTATTGCAGAAGATGGTTTAGAAGGCTACAAACAAATAGAAAAAGAGGATTTCGCTTTGGTTATCTCAGATCTGAAAATGCCAAAATTAAGCGGTGCAGAATTACTGAAACAAGCTCTTGCTCTGAAACCCGAAATTACATTTTTGATGATTTCTGCACACGCAGATATAGATACAGCCGTAGATGCGCTGAAAGATGGAGCTTATGATTTTATCACAAAACCAATCGACATCAATCGTCTTTTGAATAGTGTGAGAAACGGTTTGAACAAAGAAAAACTACAAGCTGAAAATCAAACCTTGCAAACCGAAAACAGATCTTTAAAAAAGAAAGTTCACAAAAGATTTACCATGATTGGAGAAAGTCCTGCCTTGAAAAAAATTCAGGATATGATAGAAAAAGTGGCAGAATCTGATGCAAGAGTTCTCATTACTGGACCAAATGGTGCCGGAAAAGAATTGGTAGCTCACGCTCTTCATTCTCAAAGCAACCGAAGCAAAGGACCAATGATAGAAGTAAATTGTGCCGCAATTCCTTCAGAATTAATAGAATCCGAACTTTTCGGTCACGTAAAAGGTTCATTTACAGGTGCAATTAAAGATAAACAAGGAAAATTTGAACTCGCCAATAACGGAACTATTTTCTTAGATGAAATTGGTGATATGAGTTTAATTGCACAAGCAAAAGTGCTTCGTGTATTGCAAGAAAGCAAGGTTTCGCCTGTTGGAAGTGATAAATCTGTGAAAGTAGATGTGCGCGTTTTGGCAGCAACCAATAAAAATATGGCAGAAGAAATTGCTGCATCAAGATTTCGTGAAGATTTGTACCATCGACTTTCTGTAATCGAAATTTATGTGCCACCTTTAGACGAGAGAAAAGAAGATATCCGTTTATTAATCGAGCATTTTGCAAAGGTAATTGCCGAAGAACACGGAAATTCTATCTGCGAATTTTCTGATGAAGCTATAAAAAAATTAGAGAAATTTTCTTGGACTGGAAACATTCGAGAATTGAGAAATGTGGTAGAAAGATTGATAATTCTTGGAAGTAAACCCGTTTCTGTAGAAGATGTTGCTAACTTTGTGAGAAAATAAATACGCATTACATACATTTTAACTTTAATTTGCGGTAATTTTGCCGCAAATTTTTTTTTACATTTTTTTAACCACAAATCGAAGATTCACTGACTCAATTAAAAATAAACATTGGAAATAAAAGGAACAAAAGATTTTGGTTGAAAAAAGCAACTAAACAAAGAGAACATAAGGGAAAATCTTCAGATTTTCAAAACTTTTGTAAACTTAATGAAGAATATTATTTCATCTTTAATATCCATTAATATTACTTTTGTTCCTTTTGGCTTCGCCGAACCATTTCATTAGGTTTGTGGTTAAATTTTAAATTTTATTTAGATATTTTATGCAGATTTTAAATCCAGTACATAC
>CAXYUO010000303.1:0-2367 GCA_964292185.1 uncultured Frigoriflavimonas sp. | reverse complement strand
AAACTGTAATTAAATAATATGATAAAGAAAAATATGAACATTTTCCACCTTTCTATGGAATGTTATCCCGTTGCAAAAGTAGGTGGTTTAGCAGATGTTGTTGGTGCTTTGCCAAAATATCAAAACAAAATAAAAGGTATAAAAGCAAGCGTTGTAATGCCATGGTACAACAAAAAATTTGTACATGATAATGAATTTGAGGTGGTTTTTTATGGTTTTATTCATCAAAGTAACAGCATGTTTCTAGTAATGGTGCTCAAAGAAAAAAATAGTATTCGTGGTTTTGATTTGTATTTAGTGAAAGTTCCTGGTCTTTTAGATAGAGATAATCCATATGGATATTGGGATGAAAGTCAACAGTTTTTAGCTTTTCAGCATGCAGTTTTGCATTGGCTTTCTGCTATGAATATTCGACCAGATGTTTTGCATTGTCATGATTATCATACCGGTTTAGTTCCATTTATGGTAGAACATTGTCCAGAATTTCATATATTAAAAGGCGTAAAAACCATTGGTACAATCCATAATGGAGAATATCAAGGACAAATGAGATGGGAAATGGCGAATTACATGCCTTGGTTTGATAGCAATCAATGGGGATTATTAGATTGGGCAGGTTACATCAATCCATTGGCTTCAATGCTCAAATGTTGTCATGCTTTCAATGCAGTATCTCAAGGTTATATGGACGAATTGTATCAGAGTTTGAGAGGTTTAGAAAGTTTAGTACAAACAGAGCATGCAAAAGCTCACGGAATTATCAATGGAATAGATACAGAAGTTTGGGATCCAAATACGGATGAATATTTAGAAAATCACTTTTCTATAAAAAATGCAAAAGCAGGAAAACGAAAAAATAAAATAGCTCTTTGCGAAGAGTATGGTTTAGATCCAAACTTACCTTTGGTTGGCTTTATCGGCAGATTTGCTGGCGAAAAAGGAGCAGATTTACTACCTGATATCGTTTGGCAAAGTATTCAACAAACTTATGGTGCAATGAATATTTTCATATTAGGAAGTGGAGAAACGCACACGGAAAATAGATTATTGGAATTAAACCATAGTTTCAAGAATTTTGGGTTAGAATTAGGTTATAGAGAACCACTTTCTCATTTAATTTATGCTGGTGCAGATTTTCTTTTGATGCCATCTAGAGTAGAACCATGTGGTTTGAATCAAATGTATGCAATGCGATATGGAACTGTTCCAATTGTAAGATATATTGGTGGTTTAAAAGATACTGTTCAAGATGTTTCTACAGGTGGTTCGGGAATTGTTTTTGATAATGCAACTGCAGAAGATGCCGTAAATGCAATTCATAGAGCTTTAAGTATCTATCAAAACGAAGAATATATGGATCAATTGGTACAAAATAACATGAGTTTTAACTTTTCATGGGTGCATTCAGCAGAAAATTATGTAAATTTATATCATCAATAATATTTAAAGATTATTCTTATTAAAATCAAAAAAAATTAAAATTTAACATGTAAAAAAATAAAAATATATTATGAAAGCCAATGTAATTTCAATTGTTTTAGGTGGAGGTAGAGGAAGTAGACTTTTTCCATTAACCTATTCAAGATCAAAACCCGCAGTTCCTATCGCAGGAAAATATAGATTGGTAGATATTCCTATTTCCAATTGTTTGAATTCGGGATATAATAAAATCATGGTTCTTACCCAGTATAATTCTGCTTCATTAAATTCTCACATCAAAAATGCTTACCATTTTGATATTTTTAGTAAAGGTTTTGTAGATATACTTGCAGCTGAACAAAATGTAGAAAACGAAGAGTGGTATCAAGGAACTGCAGATGCAGTTCGACAATCTATGAAGCATTTAGATAAGTATGATTATGATTATGTACTCATTCTTTCTGGAGATCAATTGTACCAAATGGATTTTAGAGAATTGATCAATTTTCATCAAAAAAATAAAGGAGATATTACCATTGCAACTATTCCTGTAAATGCAAAAGATGCAACAGGTTTTGGAATTTTAAAAGCAAATCCTGAAGGAGATATTACTTCTTTCATAGAAAAACCAAAAGCAGAACTTTTAGTAGATTGGAAATCAGAAGTTTCTGAAAAAAGCAAAGCTGCTGGAAATGAATATCTAGCTTCCATGGGAATCTATGTTTTTAGTAAAAAAGTTCTAGAAAAAATGTTTGCAGAAGATCCGGGAGATGATTTTGGTGGAGAACTCATTCCAAATGGAATTGGAACCTACAAAACACTAAGCTATCAGTGTGATGGATATTGGACAGTCATAGGAACAATAGATGCTTTTTATGAAGCCAACTTAGATCCTTGCAAAGACTTCCCGAAATTCAATCTTTTCAGCAGTTCGCCTATTTATAGTAG
>CAXYUO010000302.1:0-2398 GCA_964292185.1 uncultured Frigoriflavimonas sp. | reverse complement strand
ACTTTCACATAAGGTGGAATATCTTTTCTGATGAGAGATCCACCAGAAATCATGGCATGTTTGCCAATTTTCCCGAATTGCTGAATTGCAGAAAGTCCGCCCATTACTACAAAATCTCCAATTTCTACATGACCTGCTATACCACAACCATTTGCAATAATTACATTATTACCTAAAACACAATCATGAGCGATATGAGAAGTTGCCATAATTAGACAATCATTACCAACTTTTGTGAAACCTAATGCTTTTGTTCCACGATTTACCGTTACACATTCTCTAAGTGTAGTTCCATCACCAATGATTGTTTGGGTATCTTCTCCATCAAATTTTAGATCTTGCGGGACAGCAGAAATTACAGTTCCCGGAAAAACGGTACAATTTTTTCCTATTCTTGCACCATCCATAATGGTAACATTAGATCCTATCCAAGTTCCTTCACCTATAACAACATCACCTGCAATTGTTGTAAAAGGTTCTACAATTACATTTTTGCCAATTTTGGCTCTTTTATCTACTGCAGCTAATTGGTGTATCATTATGTTGTTTTTGTTTTCGCTACTTGTGCCATCAGTTCTGCTTCTACAACTACGCTATCTCCTACATAACCATAACCTTGCATATGCACAATTCCTCTTCGGATTGGTTCTATTAATTCAATTTTAAAAATCAAAGTATCTCCTGGAACCACTTTTTTCTTGAATTTTACTTTATCCATTTTAATAAAATAGGTAGAATAATTTTCTGGATCTGGAACACTCGCTAAAACTAAAATTCCACCAGTTTGTGCCATTGCTTCTACTTGCAAAACTCCTGGCATTACTGGTTCCATAGGAAAATGACCTACAAAATACGGCTCATTCATGCTTACGTTCTTCAATCCAACTACATGCGTATCAGAAAGCTCCATTATTTTATCAATTAATAAAAAAGGAGGACGATGTGGCATTAATCTCATAATTCCATTGATATCGAAAACGGGTTCTTTTGTAAGATCAAAATCTGGAACATTTTTTCGTTTTTGTAATTTCCAATGGCGGCTCAGTTTTTTTGCAAACTGAGTATTTACAAGATGCCCTGGTTTATTAGCAATTATTTTTCCTTTTAATTTTACGCCAACCAATGCCAAATCTCCAATCACATCTAAAAGTTTGTGACGAGCAGCTTCGTTTGGATAATTAAGCGTAAGATTATCTAAAATACCATTTGGTCGGATAGAAAGATTGTCTTTTCCAAATGCTTTTTTAAGTTTTTCTATTGTTTCTGGTGTCAATTCTTTATCTACATACACAATTGCGTTAGAAATATCTCCACCTTTTATAAGCCCTGCATCTAAAAGCATTTCTAATTCGTGTAGAAAGCTGAAAGTTCTTGCAGATGCTATTTCATTTTTAAAATCTGAAAGATCTTTTAAAGTAGCATTTTGTGTACCCAATACTTTGGTTCCAAAATCTACCATGGTTGTGATTTCGTAATTATCTGATGGAATAATAGTAATTTCTGAACCAGTTGCAGGATCTGAATAGCTTAAAACATCTTTTATAACCAAATAATCAATCGGTTTATCTTGTTCTTCCAATTCTGCTTTTTCGATTGCTTCAACAAAAAATTTAGAAGAACCGTCTAAAATTGGAGGTTCTGGACTATTCATTTCTATGTAAGCATTATCTACACCGCAACCTACTAAAGCTGCTAAAATATGCTCGCATGTATGAATTTTCACACCCAATTTTTCTAGAGTAGTACCTCTTTCTGTAGTAGTAACATAGTTTACATCTGCTTCTACTTGAGGATGTCCTTCTAAATCTGTACGCACAAAAACGTATCCTGTTCCTACTTTCGCTGGTTTTATTGTAACAAAAACTTCTCGTCCTGTATGAAGACCAATTCCTGAAAGAGAAACTTCATTTTTTATGGTTTTTTGAAGATCAGACATCATCATTATTTTTATTGTTTTTTTCTAAATTATTTATTCTTTTTACAATTCCTGTAAGATTTCTAAAGTGTACATAATTTCTTCGATAATCATTTGCTGAAAATGCAGGCGAACCATATAAAGATTCTCCATCTGAAACATTATTATTAATGCCACTTTGAGCTTGAATTTTCACTTTATTTGCAATATTGATATGACCTCTAATTCCAACTTGCCCTCCAATCATATTCCAATTTCCGATAGTTGATGAACCTGCGATTCCTGTTTGAGCAGCAATTACATTGTGTTCTCCAATTTTCACATTATGAGCAATTTGTATTAAATTATCTATTTTAGTACCTTTTCCGATGATTGTAGAACCAATAGTTCCTCTATCTATGGTACAATTAGATCCTATTTCTACATCGTTTTCTATAATAACATTTCCCAATTGCGGAATTTTATTATACCCTTTTTCGGTAG
>CAXYUO010000301.1:0-2457 GCA_964292185.1 uncultured Frigoriflavimonas sp. | reverse complement strand
AAAAAAAGATATATAAAATATGTTAAAAATGAAAACCCTCCACGCCCGAATTGAAGACGAAGGCGTAGAAATATTAAAAGGAATAAACTTGGAAATAAAACCAGGTGAAATACACGCGATAATGGGACCAAATGGTGCCGGAAAATCTACACTTTCCTCTGTAATTGCAGGAAAAGAAGATTATGAAATTACAGAAGGTGAAATTCTTTTTGAAGGCGAAAACATCAACGAAGACGCTCCAGAAGAAAGAGCGCACAAAGGTATTTTCATCTCTTTTCAATATCCTGTAGAAATTCCTGGAGTTTCTGTTACCAATTTTATGAAAGCGGCAATCAACGAAACCAGAAAAGCAAAAGGTCTGGAAAATATGCCAGCAAAAGAAATGCTTGCTTTGGTGAGAGAAAAAACTGAAAAATTAGAAATTAAAAAAGAATTTCTTACTCGTTCATTAAACGAAGGATTTTCAGGTGGTGAAAAAAAGCGAAATGAAATTTTGCAAATGATGATGCTTGATCCGAAATTAGCAATTCTTGATGAAACAGATTCTGGTTTGGATATCGATGCACTTAGAATTGTTGCAGATGGTGTAAATACATTTAAAAATGAAGGAAATGCAGTGCTTCTTATCACACATTACCAAAGACTTTTAGATTATATTGAGCCAGATTTTGTACACGTTCTTGCAGATGGAAAAATCATCAAAACTGGCGACAAATCTTTGGCTTTGGAGCTGGAAGATAAAGGATACGATTGGTTGTTGAATTAAATTACTTACAAATTACTCGAATTTTTCACAAATTTTTCGAATTATTTGGGTAGCTTTTTGACTAGGTCGAATGTCTATTTTATAATTTTTTATGGCAGACATTTCCGCCTTCCGTTCCCGCTTTTTTTCTTTTTTTTCAAAAAAGAAAAAAGAGCTCCACTCAAGTCGGGCTGCAAAGAAGTTAAAGATAGAAAGAGTTTTCCAGTATAGAAAAAGCCAATTGGCATCAAATAAAAAACTAATATAAAATTAGTATATCAAAAAAAATATGGCACTATTAGATAATATTCAAGAAAATTTTTCGAAATTTACTGAGCAGATACAACAAGATTTTTTAAACGAAAAAAGAAAATTTGCGCTTGAGCAATTTTTTGCAAAAGGTTTTCCTACCAAAAAAGATGAAGAGTATAAATATACCAATCTGAAAGAAATTACAGAAAAAGACTACAACTTTTTCCCTTCAAAAGAACATAATATCTCGGTAGAAAAAATCCGAGAACTGAGTTTGGGTGAAGAAGATTTTGATAGAATTGTCTTTATCAATGGTGTTTTGCACAAAGAGTTTTCTAAAATTTCAATAGAAAATGCAGAATTTCTTACTCTAAATCATGCTTTAAATGATGAGAAACATGTTGAAGTAATTTCTCAATATTTCAATACTTTGGCAGGAAACAATTTGGCTTTCACAGATCTAAATTTGGCTTTTTGCAAAGAAGGTTTCTTTTTGAAAGTTCCAAAAAACGTAGTGATTCCTAAACCAATTCACGTATTCTATATTTCTGACAATCAGAGAACTAACTCTTTTTATAATTTTAGAAATTTATTGATTACGGAAGAAGGAGCGAAAGTAGAAATTATAGAATCTCATCATAATTTAGATGAAAATTTTGTACTAACAAATAGCGTTACAGAAATTTTTGTTCATCAAAATGCAAAAGCAGATTGGCACAAATTGCAAAATGATTCTGATACTTCATATCTTGTAGATTACACTTTTGCGAAGCAAGATAGAGATAGTTTGGCAACTGTAAACACCTTTTCTTTCGGTGGAAAATTGGTGAGAAATAACTTAGATTTTATTCATAATGGAGAAAATATCAACTCTTTTATGAACGGAATTACGGTAATTTCTAAAAATCAATTGGTAGATCATCACACTGCTGTTCATCACAAAACGCCGAATTGCGAGAGTTATCAAAACTATAAAGGTATTTATAAAGACCAATCTCACGGAGTTTTCAATGGAAAAGTTTTTGTTGAAAAAATTGCTCAAAAAACCAATGCTTATCAGCAAAATAACAATGTTTTATTAAGTGAAGGAGCAAAAATTGATACAAAACCTCAGCTTGAAATTTTCGCAGATGATGTGAAATGTTCTCATGGTTGTACAGTTGGAAGATTGAATGAAGACGCACTTTTTTATCTGCGAGCAAGAGGAATTTCTAAGAAAGAAGCAGAAGCAATGTTGCTTTATGCTTTTGCAAATGATGCGATGCAAAATATAGATATAGAACCTTTAAAAGAGAAAGTTTCAAAATTATTAGCAGAAAAATTGGAAGTTAGTTTAGATTTTTAAAAATCTTTAATACCTTATAAATCAAAAGCTCACAACAGATTATAATATCTTTTTGTGAGCTTTTTTTATTGTAAAAACCTTGATAAATATGGAAAATTATTTTTTCCTTAAATAA
>CAXYUO010000300.1:0-2461 GCA_964292185.1 uncultured Frigoriflavimonas sp. | reverse complement strand
AAATTCTTTATTGCTGTTTCGTCCAGAACCTTCGGCAATATTTGAAGGAATAGACACAGCTGATCGTTTCATTTGAGAAATTAAACCAAATTTTTCGTTTATATCTATTTTTAAACAAAGTAAATAAACTTTTTTAGTCAAAATCATTGACCTTTTCCAGAATTGTAAATTCTCAAAATTATGCATCATTATTTTTATTTTCTTGAATCTTGATTCTTGAATCTTGATTCTTGGTTCTTGGTTCTTGATTCTTGGTTCTTTACTCAAACTCAAATCCTTTTGCTTCCAAAGCTGTTTTTAAAATTGCCATTCTAGCGAAAACGCCATTTTCCATTTGCTTGAAAATTCGGGAGCGTTTGCATTCTACTAAATTATCATCTATTTCTACCCCTCTATTTATAGGAGCAGGATGCATAATGATAGCATTTTTTTTCATTAATTTTTCACGTTCTATGGTCAATCCAAATTGTTTGTGATATTTTTCTTTTGAAAATAGACCAATTTCTTCATTTTCATGTCTTTCATGCTGAATTCTCAACAACATTAATACATCTACATCTTTTGCCAATTCATCAATTGATAAATAGGTTCCATTAATAATTGCTCCTTCATCAAACCATTTTTTTGGACCAGAAAAATAGACTTTTGCACCCAATTTCCTAAGTACTTCTGCATTAGAATTGGCAACTCTACTGTGTCTTACATCTCCTACAATTCCTATTTTCAAGCCTTTAAAAGTTCCAAATTCTTGATGAATGGTCATTAAATCTAAAATATTTTGAGATGGATGATTTCCTTTTCCATCACCTCCATTAATAATAGAAATATCAATACCTTTAAACTCATCATAGTATTTTTCTTGTTTATGACGAATCACACAAAGATCTATGCCTATACTTTTTAAAGTTTTTACGGTGTCATATAGTGTTTCACCTTTATTTACAGAACTCGCAGAAGCATCAAAAGGAATCACATTGAGTCCTAATTTTCTTTGAGCAACTTCGAAACTAGTTTTTGTACGGGTACTGTCTTCAAAAAAAAGATTGGCAACAAAAATTTCATTTTTTGCTTTCAAAACTTTTCCATTTGAAAATTCTTCAGCGTCTTGAAGTAATTTTAAAATTTTTTCTTCGGATAAATCTACTGTTCTGAGCATGTTAGTTGTTTTTAAATCAAAAAAAAACGAAGCCAAAATGACTTCGTTTGTTAATAAATATCGTAAATATCGGCATTGCTGCCTTTATGTAAATCGTCTAATGGAAATATTCTTTTCATTAGGTGCAAAGATATAATAATTTCTGAAATATGGAAATTGTTTTAACAAAAAAAATAAATTCTTCTGTATAAATACTGCTATTTTCGCATAATTTTTAATATTTTTGTTTCAAATCTAATTTATGGATGCTAAAGACAGAATTATTCTCAGTTTACTTCAGGAAGACTCTACCATTTCAGTGAAAGAAGTTTCTGAGAAAATCGGTCTTACTTTTACGCCAACTTATGAGCGTATAAAACAGCTTGAAAAACAAGGCGTCATCGAAAAATATGTTGCGATTCTGAACCGTGAAAAACTTAATTTGAATATTATTGTTTATTGTAACATTCGATTAAGAGAACAATCTCAAAAAACTTTAGCAGATTTTGAAAAACACATTCAAGATTTCGAAGAAGTACAAGAAATCATGAGTTTGTCTGGTGAATACGATTATATGTTGAAAATTATTGCAAAAGACATTAACTCTTACAACGACTTTACTGTTAATGTTATCTCTAACTTGCCCAACATTTGGCAATATCATAGTTCTATTGCTTTACATGAAGTAAAAAAAACGACTAAATTTAAACTGGATTAAGCCAGTAATTTACTGGATATTTTATGAAATTGATGGTTAATTTCCTTCAAACATAAATTACCAATACTTCCTTGATGGGTATGATTTAAGTTTTTTACATCATACTCAAAATTATTATTTTCAATATCGTTTCCTACTTTAATATAAGCATCTCTGAAGGATTTTCCGTTTTTCACTTCTTCATTTACTTTTTCTACACTGAAAATATATTGGTATTTTTCGTCTTCCAAAATTCCTTCCTTAACCTCGATATTTGGTAAGGTATAAATTAAAATTTCTAAACATTCTTTTAATGAATCGATTGCTGGAAAAAGAATTTCTTTGGTGAGTTGCATATCTCGATGATACCCAGAAGGTAAATTATTGGTCAACAAAATCAGTTCATTGGGCAAAGATTGAATTCGGTTGCAACGCGCTCTTACCAACTCGAAAATATCTGGATTTTTCTTGTGTGGCATAATGCTACTTCCGGTGGTAAATTCTTTTGGAAAGCTTATAAAATTAAAATTCTGACTTAAATACAAACAAACATCATAAGAAAACCGGCTTAAAGTTCCTGCCAAAACCGCCATAGAAGAAGCCAACAATTTTTCGGATTTTCCACGGGT
>CAXYUO010000299.1:0-2491 GCA_964292185.1 uncultured Frigoriflavimonas sp. | reverse complement strand
ACAGATACATTGATTCTTTGCAAAATAGAATGATTGAATTTTGGAAAATGTTCTCACACTTCCAAAAAGCAAATGAATTTATTGCAAAATTAAGTAACCTTAATTATTTGGTTTAATATATTAAGTACGGAAGATGTTCTAGTGCAGATTATGCGAGATTTCAAAACGAAGCTTTTCTGAAAATTTCTGATTTTAAAAATAATATCCCAAATGAATCTACAGACAAAAGTAAAAAACTTCAGTTGAAAGATGAGAATTTAAACAACGGATTGTGGTGGTAGATTCTTTATTTGATAATGATTTTATATTATTTTTAATAAATATCTAATAATTTGCAATAAATTGAAAAATATATAGTAGCTTTGAGTAATTAAATTTTTTTAAAATGTCTAAAAATATTATTGCAATTACGATTGCTGCATTAGGTTTTATCATTGGATTGGCATTTTTGGGAAGTGCCATCAAAAATAGAAATAAATCTGAAAACACTGTTTCGGTTACAGGTTTGGGTTCAAAAACTTTCACATCAGATCTTATTACTTGGAATGGAAATTTCTCAAGGAATAGTTTTGAATTAAAATCTGCGTACGATCAATTATCAGAAGATAGAAAAGTGATAGAAAAATATCTACTTTCTCAAGGAATTGCAAAAAAAGATATTGTTTTTTCTGCTGTAGATATTCAAAAACAATATAATTATAATAACAATGAAAATGGCGGAAGTTCTCAAACTTTTGCAGGTTATCAATTGGCTCAAAGTATTTCTCTGCAAAGTACAGACGTTGCAAAAATTGAAAATCTTTCTAGAAATATTACAGAAATCATAAATTTAGGAATTGAATTTACATCTTCTACTCCCAATTATTTCTACACAAAATTAGCAGATGTAAAGCAACAAATGATAGCAGATGCTACAAAAGACGCAAAAGAACGTGCCGAAAAAATTGCTGAAAACGCAGGAGCAAGTTTAGGAAATTTGAAAAAAGCAACGATGGGAGTTATCCAAATTACAGCTCCAAATTCTACCGAAGATTATTCTTATGGCGGAACTTACAATACGGCTTCTAAAGTGAAAGAAGCGAGTATTACCATAAAATTAGAGTATGAAGTAGATTAGATTTTATCTAAAAACTAAATGTATATCCGTAAATAGTAATAATTACAAAATCTTTGTGGACTTTGCTAAATGAAATCGAAGATTCTACGAAGTCAAATGCATTTGCGAGCCTCAAAAAGTAAAATAAATAAAAAAAAACTTTGCAAACTTTCCGTGCAAAATTTTATTATGACATACAACGAACACACGTAAAAACTATTTCGTTATATTAGATTTCACATTTTTAGGTTGAAAATTGCCCATCAACCGATGTTCTAATTTTTTAAAATTCTATCCTGAAAATACACGAATATTTTACTCAAAAAATCGTGTATTCTTGATAATATTTTATTTATACTGTAAATACTAATAATGTCGCAATTTGTGTAAAATGAAGATAGTTTTTACAAATCGAAAACGCTCGGTCTTCTCGTGATGAAAATATCTTTTACCCAAAGAGAAAATGCGATTGCCAAATAGACCAGAAAGAAAATTCCAGCAGTTGCATACGTAGAATAAATGAAAAACACACGCAATTTCGTAACGGGAATTCCCAATTTCGTGCCCATTCTTGTCAATGCACCAAACCATTCTCGTTCTGCTTTGTGCCGAATATTATTAATGATTTTTGGTTCGTTCATTTTAATTTTTTTGAAGTAATTTAAAACCGATACTGCAATTTAAGCAATCTTTTTTTAAACAAAAATTTTTGTAATGATAAAGATAAGCTTGAGATTCTAAAGTAGATTTTATTTTTACTCCCAATTTTTCCCAAGAGCTAATAATCGTGTTTTTTTCTGCAGAAATATCAGCATAAAATTGCAAAATTTCATCAGTGATTCCTTCTTTAGAGTTTTTGTGATAAGTGTATTTAATTGGTGAAATTGCATTAATAATGATTAAATCTATAAAATCTTTAGTTAAATACTTTTCATTTTCTGAAGGTGAAATTTTGCCAAAATTGAAATGATTATCCCAATATTTAGAAGCTTTCACACCAGAAAAAATTTCATATAATTCTTCTGTGTTTTTGGCTTCTATTATTTTAGAAAACAAAGTTCCATTTTTATGGTAGAGATTTGCTAATTGCGACCATCTAATCGTGGGAAAATTGGGTGGTCGTAATCTTGAAAATTTAGGATTGAATAAATGCGGAGAAAGATTGTATTTTATTTTTAGAAACTCATATTCTCGTTTCCAAATTTTCATTTCATCATCTTCAGGATTTTCTAACCAAGAAGAAATTCCGAAAAATAATGCTTCTAGTTGCAATTCGTTTTGCCGAATTTTAGAAATAATTTTATAATCTATATTGCTTGCAATTTGCTTGAATATATCTGCATTTACCTTTAAACCAAATGCATACGCTAAATTTTGAAAAAGAACTGCTTCATA
>CAXYUO010000298.1:0-2500 GCA_964292185.1 uncultured Frigoriflavimonas sp. | reverse complement strand
TCAGAAGTCTCCATGAAGATTTTAATGAAAAGTAGCTGTTGCGATTATTGGGTTACAATAAAAAATTTGACTTTGTCATTTTTTTCTCATACCTTCACCAAGCATTAAAGCGAATTCGCTTTGAAAATAAAGTTTTCAGCAAATCTCATTTGTAATGCTTGAAAGAAAATTTCCCTATTTTCTTATTCCAAAATCTATCCATCCAAATTGTTATAAAAGACTGCTTTTATTAGAAACCGAACCTCAAATTGCACATAACGTTTTGCCGCTACAAGCGGTTTGCGGGTTTTGAAACCGAGTATTTTCGGCTGAACTTAAATGTAGTTAAAAAAAACGCTAATTCCACTAAATCCGCAAATCGCTTGTAACGGCTGTTATGTGACGGCAGAATTACCACGTCTGTTTTTCGTTAGCAAGTTTCAGTGCATTTTCAATAAAACTATCACTTAACCAAACGTTTTTTGTTCTTAATTCAAAAAGCAAAGGTTTTAGTTCTGTTATGTACCCAAGTTGTTTAGCTTTTAAGAGTATTCCAATTGTTCCAGTAACTTTTAGTCCAGTATGTTTAGCGTGAAATCTTCCCAAAGATTCATCAAGAATAATTAGGTCAGCATCTTTTTCAGTTGCTAAAACAATTGCTTCAGCTTCTCCTTTATCTAAATCTAAAAAATAAGACAAAGATTTTTCATTACTTATTTTTTCAATTTTAATCCACTCGATTTTAGATAAATCGGCATAAAATTCTTTATTTTTCCCTGCTTCTATTTCGTTAAATACTTCTTGAGGAATAAAAATTTCTCCATACAAATCTTTAAAGATTTCGATTTTTCCAATCTTTAAAAGCGAAATAATAGGTGTGGTATTTGAAACTACTTTAAGCATTTTGAAAATCTTCGTTTAAATCTTCAACATTCAAAAAGGCAACACTATATTTTGCTAATAATTCTAAAAATTCAATTCGCGATAATTGCAAAACTTTTGAGGCAGTTCCAGACGAAATTTTCCCCAATTCAAAAAGTTTTACAAGACCAGAAATTTTAATTTCTTTTCCAAATTCGCTTTTACTCATTCTCATTGAGTTTGCTAAAGAGTCAGGATATTCTATAGATATGATTTTTGCCATCTTTTTATATTTAAGATTCCAAATTTACTGAATTTTTCTGTTCATTTAGCTTAATGGTCGTAAATTCTCCGATTTTTGGACTGCTGTCACATAACGTTTCGCGGCTTGCAGAAGTGGAGAACTTCGTGACCGATTATTTTCGGCTAAGATAAATGTTCTTGCGAAAGAAAAACGTGAATTTACCACAAAATTCGCAATTTCGCCAAACGTGTGTTGAACTAAACCTTCGGTAGCTTTTCCCGATTCGCTGTTTTGTTACCTTTGTTTTTATTAATTCAAAAATACAATTAAAATGTCTACAAAAAAAAATCTTTAGAAGAATTAAGAGAGAACAAAATTCTGAATCGTGCTTGCAGAGAAGTGGAAGGTTTTCCAGAACTTTTGCATCGGTTTGAACGCAATATTTCTATTTTGGGAAGGAGTCCCAGAATTTATTATTAGCGAAAAAGCAATCCCGTATTTTACTTTTTGCTTAATGAATGATGATGGAAACAAGGTGGAAAATCTTTTGCGAACATTTAAGGCAAATTTTAGAAAATTCTTAACAGATATAAAAGATGGGAAACAAGTAGATATTGTTGATTTAGAGGGTGTTTACCAATTGAAAAAACATTGGATTCCTTCTGTAATTATAAGTAATTATTTCAATACACACAACCGTTCTTTTGAAGATATTGTCAAAGAAAAAATGATAACTTTTACGGAAGAAACATCAAAATTAATAGAAGAATTTAGTAAAGAAAATCCAGATGATAGAGATAAAAAATTTAAGTTTTCTTTTAAAAAAGGAGATTTAGCTACTTTTATCGCAAGAGATATTGTTTTGCTAATGAAACCTGATTATAAAGATGGAAAAAAGATCGTTTCAAAATTAAGTTCATTAGAGTATGATATATTACAATCTAAATTGGCATATTTTGTAAAAAATGCGACAGATCTAAAAGTTCTTTTTAGAAAATGGGAACTCCATAAAAAACATCCTTTTCTGCATGATGTAAGTATGCATCCTGTAAAAGACAAAATGGGCAGAATGTGTGAAATAGGAATTAAAAAATATTTCAAGAACTATTTATATGAAAGAAGAAAATGGCTTCAATCCTATAAAGAACCATATAGTAAAGAAAATTATTATTTCATAGACGATTTCAAAGCCAGCAAAACTCCTGCACAAATTGCAGAATACGCTTCTAATCTATTGCATCATTCTGTATATATTCCTAATGATTTGTTTTTAGATTTATTAGCAGAAAATAATCATAAAAAAGAAGATAAAAAGGATAATGCAAACTATTTGATAAGCGAAAAACTGGCTCCCTACAAAGAATAACTAAGCTTTCGTTTTGTCTGCAAGACAAGAAATGAAAGCCCGTTGAACGG
>CAXYUO010000297.1:0-2501 GCA_964292185.1 uncultured Frigoriflavimonas sp. | reverse complement strand
AGAGCACCTGACTCATAATCAGGTGGTCCCTGGTTCGAGCCCAGGTGGGACCACAAATTGGAAAATTGACACTTGCAGCAATGTAAGTGTCTTTTTTTGGCCTCTATTTTTATGAAGATCCCCATATTTTATGCAAAAAATCCCTTTTTTATTGAAAAAAAAATCCCTATAATTTCCCTTTTGAAAAATTCTGAATTTGAAGTTAATATTTTTCTGAAATTATCAAAATACATATTTTAAACCAATAAAAAAATCCCACTTTCGTAGGATTTTTTTGAAAAATTGAAAATAGAAAACTGATATTTAATTCAGTGCAGAAAGTAAATTTACTCCATTTACAGTTGCCCAAGCTCCACTCGTTAATTGTACTTTTGTAACGCTTGTTGCATTGGTGTATGTTAAAGGATTAGTAGAAGTAAATGAATAACCAAATTGTAATAGATTATCATTGTTTGCGGTAGAAAATAATGGATTTACCACAATTTTTCCCGAAGCTAGTTGGCTTGTTTCTGTACCAGAATCTTGGATTAGTACTGCATACGCTTTTTGTGTACCCATGTTTTTGTACCCATCTACATACACATTACTGAATATTCCTGTACCTTGTTTTTTGAATTGTATTGCAGAAATTTCATTGGATCCTGCAGTTTCTGGGTTGGTTCCTGTTGCTCTAATTAAAGTAATATTGTTAATTTTTGGAGCTGTATTTACTACATTTGAAGAAGCTTCTATCTCCATACCAAAATTTCCTACTTGTGTTTGGTAAGCAAACCAATTGCTATTATTTTGTCCACTCCATGCATCTTGCCAATCAAAAGCATCATCATAATTACCATAAGAAACTAGATTTTTTGCAGAAACAGTACCTCCGAAAAATTCATAACCATCATCTGTTCCTTTGTACGATACAAGATTTTCTAAAGTTGTTCCTGTTCCTACTGCATAAAATGTCATGGAATTGGTTTCTGAAGTTCCATCACCAATTTTTCTTCCGCCATATTCTACACGAACATACTTCATTGTACCAGAGCTAGAATTGGCATCGTCTCCACCATAATATTGGTTGTTTCCATCTTCAGAAAGTGCTGTTGTTGCACCATTTACAGCTTTTATAGGAGCGTTTCCATATAATGTAATTCCACCCCAATCTCCTGGAGTTTTTTTGTCTGAAGTGAAAACAATTGGCATATTTGCTGTTCCTATTGCTTCTATTTTTCCTCCTTTTAATATTACCAATCCACTTACATCTGCAGTAGTTGCCGTAAAAGTAGCTCCTGGTTCAATTGTTAAAATTACACCAGATTGCACTTTCACAACTCCACTAAGGGTATAATTTCCTGCTTTGATAAGCAAATCTTTATTAATATTGCCAGATAAAGTTCCCGATCCATCTAATACACTTGCGGTTGTAGAACCTGTGGAAGTACTTGTAGATAAATCATCTGCTTCTCTAATATCGATAGTACAAGCTGTAGTTGTAAGTAGTAATCCGGCTGCTAAAAGACTTAAAATGTTATTTTTCATGTTTTTAATTTTAATTTTTTTATAATTTTTAAAAAGTATATCCTGCTGTAAAGTTTAATGTAGTTCCTACTTTGTAGTTTTCAAGATTTAATGAAGATATGTTTGCATTTAATCCTACCAAACTACGATCTCCCATTTGCAATCTATAATTAGAATTTAGTAGATTTTTTACTCCTACTTTTATGTTCCAATTTTTAGATAATTCTTGGCTGTAAATAAGATCTAATTGATGAAAAGGCAATTCGTACACGTTATCTAATTTAGAAAAACCAACACCATATATTTTTTTTCCAGAAACATTGTAAACCAAAGAGATAGTTTGTGTAAGCTTATTTTCGTTTTTTCTTTCGTATTTTATATCTGCATTGATGGTGAAAGGAGCTGCACCTTGCAAAGTTCTTTTTCTATTGGCTTCTGCATCGGTTTCGTTGTTTTGCTCTTCGCTTCGGTTTACGTTGGTATACATAAAAGTTGCATTTGCACCGAAAGTAAAGTTGTCTAAATTATCAGAAATTCTTTTTAAATCTAAAATTCCTTCTAATTCTACACCCAATAGATTTGCAGATTTTGCATTGTAGAAAGTAATGGTTTGTCCGTTAGAATTTCCAGATGCAGTGTAAGATCTCTCTATTGCATTGTCAATTTTTTTACCGAAAAGATTTATCGCCATCATTTCCGTTCTTGTAGGAAACCATTCGTATTTTAAATCTAAATTGTAGTTTTCGCTATTATTCAAATTTTTATTTCCGAAAATATTCTCATTATCAGGATTGATGTATGTAATTGGCATATACTCAATCAAAATAGGTCTTGTAATGGTTTTACTGGCTGCAAATCTTAGGTTAGATTTGCTATTGATGGTTTTATTAACAGCAAGAGAAGGCAATACGAAAACTTTGTCTTTGGTAGTGCTTTCTAAAGGTACATTGATGGTATCTAAGTATTTAGACCTCGTAATATTGGTGCTGTTTTCTTCT
>CAXYUO010000296.1:0-2505 GCA_964292185.1 uncultured Frigoriflavimonas sp. | reverse complement strand
TCATCAAGAAGGATGAAATTCGGACTTGTAGGCAAGCATCTTGCGTTTTCAGTTCGTCTTCTTTCTCCACCAGAAAGCAAATCTCCTCTGTTGTTTCGCACGTGTTCTAGAGAAAATTCTTCTATTAATTCGTCACATTTTATTTCTTGTTGTTTCTTAGAAAGATTGGTGAGTTGAAGTATACCTTTTATGTTTTCTTCTACCGTTAATTTTCTAAAAATTGAAGCTTCTTGAGCAAGATATCCTATTCCATTTTGAGCACGACGGTACATAGCATCATTTGTAATTTCTTTATTATCAAGAAAAATTTTGCCAGAAGTAGGTTTCACCAAACCAACAATCATATAAAATGAAGTGGTTTTTCCGGCTCCATTTGGACCAAGAAGACCTACAATTTCTCCTTGTGCAACTTCTACAGAAACACCTTTCACTACTTTTTTTGGCCCGTATTCTTTAATTAAATTCTCTCCACGTAATATCATAGAAGCAAATTTACTATTTTTAATGAATTGATGATGCAAAAATTCAACAGAAAAAAAACTTATCTATATTATTTTATACTATAATTAAAAAATATAGCTTATTTTTGAAATAATTAATTAAAAAAAAACAATAGAAAATGGAAAACCACGGATATACAAATGATCAAAATAAGAATAATTTTGGGAGTAATTACAAATCTGAGAAAAAAATTCCGGCTGCACTTTTGGGAATTTTAGTTGGAGCATTTGCTTTGAATAAATTTTATTTAGGATATACAAAAGAAGGAGTAATACAAATAATCGCAAATGTTTGCACATGCGGAATTGCTACAATAATACCTTTTGTAGAAGGAATTTTGTATCTTTTCATGACAGATAAACAGTTTGATGATACTTATGTTTTTAATAAAAAACCTTGGTTATAGGTTTATCTATTTAAAATCATAGCAGCTTCTTTTGCAGAATAGGTGAAAATCATGTCTGCTCCAGCTCTTTTTATACAAGTTAGACTTTCAAGAATTGCCATATCATTATCTAACCAACCGTTTTCTACGGCAGCTTTCATCATGGCATATTCTCCACTTACATTGTACACAGCAATTGGTAAATCTATAGTTTGTCTTACTTTGGCAACAATATCTAAATAAGGCAAACCTGGTTTTATCAAAATAATATCTGCACCTTCTGCTACATCTTTTTTCACTTCATCCATAGCTTCACGGGAATTATGAAAATCCATTTGATAGGTTTTTTTATCTTGTGGAACATCTAAATGATTGACAGGAGCAGAATCTAAAGCATGTCTAAATGGTCCATAAAAACAACTCGCATATTTTGCAGCATAACTAAGAATACCTACATCAGGAAAATTATTTTCTTCTAAAGCTGCACGAATAATTGCAACTCTACCATCCATCATATCACTTGGAGCAAGAATATCTGCACCAGCTTCTGCCAAAGAAATACTCATTCTTGCTAAAGCATCATTTGTAATATCATTATTTATTTTTCCATCTTCTACAATACCATCATGACCAAAAATAGAAAAAGGATCTAAAGCAACATCTGGCATAATTATCATTTCTGGAACACCATCTTTTATAGCTCTTATTGTATTCTGTACCAAACCGTTTTCATTCCAAGATTCTTTTCCAGTATTATCTTTTAGATGATTAGAAACTTTAGTATATATATTTACAGCTTTTATACCTAGAGCATACAATTCTTTGCATTCTTTTACCGTGAGATCCATACTTTGTCTGAAAATACCTGGCATAGATGGAATTGCTTCTTTTCTATTTTTACCTTCTAAAACAAACAAAGGCATTACAAAATCGTTTGTAGATAGTGTTGTTTCTTGTACTAAACTTCTTAATGAAGCTGTGGTTCTTAATCTTCGGTTTCTAGAATAGTTGATCATTTGGTATGGTTTTTGACTATTATTTTGCAAATTTATAGATACTTATTTTAAAAAACTATTTAAAATTCAATTAAAATTAGTTTTAAAGTTATATCTTAGCATAATTATAAATAAAAAATACTTTTTCAATATGAAAAAACTTGTACTTTTTTTCCTAATATACGGATTTTCTATGGTTTTCTCTACAGAAGCTAAATGCCAATCTGTTTCTGAAACCACTTCTATATCACAGAATACAGAAGACAATGTACTTATTGCTTATCCAAACCCTGTGAAAACAAGTGTTGTCATAAAAACAAAAGACACCAGTTTAAAAATAAAATCTGTTGTTTTTTATTCCATTCTTGGAACTCAAGTTGCTTCTTTTTCTATTAATAATAACAATGCAGAATTAAATTTAGAAAAATTAAGACCAGGAAAATACTTAATGAGATATATTTTGAATGATAATTCTAGCAGAATAAAGCAAATCATTAAGCAATAATCTTAATAGATTGCATCAAAACTTAAACTTGTGCTATTCGCAGAAGTGTTTTTTTACTTTTTTTGGTTTCTTTTTCTAATTTTGAATGATTTTTTGTATCTTTATATAAAAGTTTTTCT
>CAXYUO010000295.1:0-2527 GCA_964292185.1 uncultured Frigoriflavimonas sp. | reverse complement strand
AAATGTTGAAAAGCATCTGCATCCAAAACTTCAGCCCATTTATAAGAATAATATCCTGCAGAATATCCACCTGCAAAAATATGTGAAAAACTCGGACTCATCGCAGTTTCTGCATGAGAAGGGTAGAGTTTCATGTCTTCTAAAGTGGCATCTTCAAATTCTTTTATGCTTTGTTTTCCATCATATTCTGAGTGGTATTTCATGTCTAAAGTTGCAAAACCAACTTGTCGCAATGTTTGATATCCTTCCATGAAATTTTTGCTTGCAGCTAATTTTTCAATTTTTTCATCAGAAAGAACTTCGCCAGTTTCATAATGTTTGGCAAAAGTTTTCAGAAATTCTGGTTCGTAGCAATAGTTTTCCAAAAATTGCGAAGGCAATTCCACAAAATCCCATTTCACAGATGTTCCAGAAAGATTGGGATAAGTTGTATCTGCTAAAACGCCGTGTAAAGCATGTCCAAATTCATGAAAAAGCGTCGTAACTTCTTGAAAAGTTAGTAAACTTGGGGTGTCTTTTCCAGGTTTTGAAAAATTGCAAACCACGGAAATATGCGGTCTGGTATTTTCTCCATTTTTCTTGTATTGATTTTGAAAACTCGTCATCCAAGCTCCAGCTCTTTTTCCTTATCTCGGGAAATAATCTGTATAAAGCAATGCTTTGAATTTTGTAAATGAATTTTCATTTTCTAAACTACCGACTTCCGACTTCTGACTTCCGACTTCAAAAATCTCATAAGTTTTCACCTCTTCATTGTATTTTTCTACTTCATTAGTTTCTTTAAATTCTAAATTAAATAATGTTTTAGCCAGTTGAAAAACAGCTTCTTGCACTTTTTCTAAAGGAAAAAACGGTTTCAATTCTTCATCATTCAAATCAAATTTTTGCTTTCTCAGTTTTTCTGCATAAAAAGCGTGATCGTAACTTTGCATTTCTGTAATTCCGTCTATACTTGCTAAATTTTTCAATTCCTTGACTTCATTTTCAGCAAATGGTTTGGCTTTTTCAGATAATTCATTTAAAAATGAAAGCACTTTCTCAGAATTTTTCGCCATTCTTTCTTCCAAAACGTAGGTTGCGTAATTTTTATAACCTAATAATTTTGCTTTTTTCTGTTTTAAAATCACCAATTCTTTCACCAAATTTTGGTTGTCCCATTCTCCATTGTCAAAAGATTTTTTACCATTTGCCAAAGCCAATTCTGCTCTCAAATTTCTATTTTCAGCGTAAGTTATTGCTGGTAAATAACTTGGATATTGTAAGGTGATTACGTAACCATCTAATTCTCTGTCTTTTGCATCTTCTTCATATTGTTGAATTACAGATTCTGGAATTCCTGCAAGTTCATTTTTATTGGTAATATGTTTGAAATAATGATTGGTAGAAGCCAAGACATTTTGCCCGAATTGTAAAGATTTTAAAGAAAGTTCTGCATTTATTTGCTCCAAAGTTTTGTTATTTTCTTCATTTAATTAAGCTCCACTTCTCACAAAACCTTTGTAAGTTTCGTCTAATAGAGTATTTTGTTCGGTATCTAATTGAAGTTGATTTTTCGTATCATAAACCGATTTTATTATGTGGAAAAGCTTCTCGTTTTGTGCTATTTTACTGGAAAAAGCTGAAAGTAAAGGAGAAATTTCTTGAGCAATATTCTGTAGGTTTTCTGTGGTTTCTGCAGAATTTAAATTAAAAAATATACTTGAAACGATGTCTAAATTTTTACCAGAAAAAGCCAAAGCTTCAATTGTATTTTCAAAAGTGGGTTTTGCAGGATTTTCTACGATTTCGTTTATTTCTGCTTCAGAATCTGCAATCAAAGTTTTGAAAGCTGGTAAAAAATCTTCTTCTTTTATTTCTGAAAATGGTGCAGAATGGTGTATATTTTTAAATGACTGTAAAAGTGGATTATTCATAAATTTTTTGATGTTGATTTTATTTTAACTTCACAAATTTAACCAATTCTGATAGAAATTAATTTTAGTTGACTGGTAAAGTTTTCATAAATTTTGTTGAAATTTTTAGATAAAATCTTTTTTCTATGTTAATAAAAAATTAAATTTGAAGTATGCAGTTGAAACCCTATTCTAAAAAGGATATTAGAATTTATGTACAAACATTACTCATCGGAAAGATAAAAAAATTAGATTTTTATCTCAATTTCACATTGGAAGCAAGTAGAGACATCAAAAAAACTGCAAAATTTGACTCGTTTCGAGAAGAAATTCAAGAAGAAATTTATCATTTAGACAAGCAAATGTACTCATTGAAAACCATGCAAAGAAAAATGCAGCAAGTCCTTAATTCAGAAACGAAAACGGCTCAATTGGGATCTTTGGTGATTACCAATAAAGCTCGTTTTTATATTTCTATTTCTTTGGGAGAATTTTTCTTTGAAGAAGATCGTTTTTATGCAATTTCCGAAGAAAGTCCAATGGCAAATGTTTTACATGGCAAAAAAGTGGGAGATTCTTTTGTTTTGAATACCATTTCACAAGAAATTTTGCAGATTTTTTGATTAAATATTGCC
>CAXYUO010000294.1:0-2550 GCA_964292185.1 uncultured Frigoriflavimonas sp. | reverse complement strand
TTGAAGCTGAAAATTCGCCCAATAGAAAACCGAGAACAGGATTGCTCCAAAAGCACATTTATGGTAACTATGATTTGAAAAATTCTTTCGTAATTGGCGATCGAAAGACGGACGTAGAATTGGCAAAAAATCTAGGATCACAATCTATTTTTATAACCGATGAAAATTTTGAAGAAGCGACTTTAACCACAAAAAACTGGGATGAAATTTATCAATATTTAAAGCAAATTCCACGCAAAGCAAAAGTGCTAAGAAATACAAATGAAACTAAAATTGCAATAGAACTTAATCTTGATGGAAGCGGAAAATCTAATATCAACACGGGTTTAGCGTTTTTTGATCACATGTTGGAACAAATTTCAAAACACGGAAATTTTGATTTGAATGTAAAAGTTGATGGCGATTTGCAAGTTGATGAACATCACACGATTGAAGATACGGCGATTGTTTTGGGCGAATGTTTTTTGCAAGCATTAGGAAATAAAAAAGGCATTGAAAGATATGCGTTTTTGTTGCCAATGGATGATTGTTTGGCACAAATTGCCCTTGATCTTGGAGGTAGAAATTGGTTGGTTTGGGACGTAAATTTCAAACGCGAAAGAATTGGAGAAATGCCCACAGAAATGTTTTATCATTTTTTTAAATCTTTTTCCGACTCTTCAAAATCGAATATCAATATAAAATGTGAAGGGGAAAATGAGCACCACAAAATAGAATCAATTTTCAAAGCATTTGCAAAAGTTTTAAGAGCTGCGGTGAAACAAGATGAAAATAATTTTTCAATCCCAAGTACAAAAGGAATTTTATGATTGCAATAATAGATTATGCCGCTGGAAATGTAAAATCGGTGGAAAATGCGGTGAGAAAATTGGGTTTTGAAACCAAAATCACTTCCAATTTAGAAGAAATAAAAAACGCCGATAAAGTGATTTTTCCAGGAGTTGGAGAAGCTTCAACCGCGATGAATTATTTGAAATTGAAAGGTTTAGATGTTTTAATTCCAACTTTAAAGCAACCGTTTTTGGGGATTTGTCTCGGTCAACAATTACTTTGCTCCTTTTCTGAAGAAGGAAATACGAAATGTCTTGGAATTTTTGATTTAAAAGTAAAGCAATTTCCAGCTACAGATATTGTTCCACACATGGGTTGGAATAATTTACAAAAGACAAAAACTTCTTTATTTGAAGGCGTTTCAGACCAAGATGATTTCTATTTTGTACACAGTTATTATTGTGAAGTTGGCGAAAATACAACGTCAGAATGCGATTATATTTTGCCTTTCAGTGCAACTTTGCAAAAAGATAATTTTTATGGAACGCAATTTCATCCCGAGAAATCAGGAGATATTGGTTCAAAAATTTTAGAAAACTTTTTAAAACTTTAATTATTTAACGAGATATATAAATATGAAAATAATTCCAGCTATAGACATCATCGACGGAAAATGTGTTCGACTTTCCAAAGGTGATTATGATACCAAGAAAATTTACAATGAAAACCCGATAGAAGTTGCCAAAGATTTTGAAGCAAACGGTATAAAATATTTGCATTTGGTGGATTTGGATGGTGCAAAATCTGGCTCAATAAAAAATGCAAAAGTTTTAGAAAATATTGCCAAAAACACCAATTTAATTATTGATTTTGGTGGCGGTATAAAATCTGATGAAGCCATAGAAAATGCTTTCAATGCAGGTGCAAACCAAATTACCATCGGAAGTATTGCTGTTGCAAACCAAGAAAAATGTGTAGAATGGATCGCTAAATATGGCGCAAACAAAATAATTTTAGGTGCCGATTGCTTAGATCGAAAAATAAAAACTTCGGGTTGGTTAGAAGACTCAGATTTAGAGGTCATCGATTTTATTAAAAGGTATAAAAGTTTGGGATTAAACGATGTAATTTGCACCGACATTTCTAAAGACGGAATGCTTGAAGGAGCTTCAAATGACTTATATAAAGATATTTTACGTGAAATTAATATTAATTTAATTGCAAGTGGTGGTGTTTCTTCTGTTCAAGATTTAGAAATTTTACAAGAAATTGGTTGCAGCGGTGCAATTGTAGGAAAGGCTTTCTACGAAGGGAAAATTACGTTTAAAGAACTTCAAAAATTCCTGTAATTATGTTGAAAAAAAGAATAATTCCTTGCTTGGATATCAAAGATGGCAGAACGGTAAAAGGGATCAATTTTGTTGGACTTCGTGATGCGGGAGATCCAGTAGAATTGGCAAAAAAATATGTAAATGATGGAGCCGATGAATTGGTTTTCTTAGATATTACCGCAACTTTAGAAGGCAGAAAAACCTTAATAGAATTGGTGGAACATTTGAGTGTAGAAATCAATATTCCTTTCACAATTGGTGGTGGAATTTCTTCTGTAGCAGATGTAGAAGCTTTATTAAAGGCGGGAGCAGATAAAATTTCTCTTAATTCTGCCGCGGTGAAAAGACCTGAATTAATCAAAGAAATCGCGCAGCAATTTGGGAATCAATGTGTGGTAGTTGCGATTGATACGAAACAAATTGAGGGTGAAGGTTATGTTTTCGTGAA
>CAXYUO010000293.1:0-2570 GCA_964292185.1 uncultured Frigoriflavimonas sp. | reverse complement strand
AGGTTGGGCAGCCGGATATTTCGTACTTCCTTATACTATTGCAGATTATTTGTCAGCTGATATTAGAACCGGAACTATTTCTACAGATACTCCAGAATTTACTACAGCCGAAAAGGAAATTCAAGATAAAGTAAACTTCTTTATGACCAATAACGGTAGCCATAGTGTAGATTATTTCCACAAAAAACTGGGACACATCATGTGGAACAAAGTAGGAATGGGAAGAACACCAGAAGGTTTACAAGAAGCTATTTCTGAAATAGAACAAGTAAGAAAAGAATTTTGGGCAGATGTAAGAGTTCCAGGAGAAGCCAATGGAATGAATATGGAACTTGAAAAAGCATTTCGTGTTGCAGATTTCTTAGAATTAGGACAATTGATGGCAAAAGATGCATTGGCAAGAAAAGAATCTTGTGGCGGACATTTCCGTTGGGATCACGCAACACCAGAAGGTGAAGCAGAAAGAGACGACGAAAACTTTAAATACGCAGCTTGTTGGGAATATAATGGAGAAGACATCAACCAAGAAACCATGCACAAGGAAGATTTAATTTATGAAAACATTGAAGTTAAAACAAGAAGTTATAAATAATCTTTAATTAAAATAAAAGTGAAAGAAAGATTAGTCATTAAAAATTTTGGCCCCATCAAATCTATAGATTTGGAGTTGGGCAAAATGACTATTCTTATTGGAGAACAAGCAACTGGAAAAAGCACGATTGCAAAGGTTTTGGCGGTTTGTAGGTATTTTAGTTATATTACTGATCGTTTTGAAAATGAAGACAGCTATTTTTCTGTTGGATTAGAAAATTGGGGGATTTCTGAATATATTAAAGAAAACTCAATAATCGAATATCATTGTGAACATTATTCTCTATTTTGTGAATCAAAATATGGAAATTTTGACCCTTGGATAGATGAAGAAATTAATAAAATACCTTATTTTAATTTAGAATTAAGCCCTAAAACAGAAAAATTTAAGGAGTTATTAGAAGAATACGATAATATTCAAAAAAAGGAATATAACTTAAATGTTCCAACATTTTTTTATCAAGAAAGAATAGCGTCTGTTTTATCAAATCCATTTTTCATACCTACAGAACGAGGACTTCAATCTATATTTTCGTTAGGTAAAAATTCTATACAAAATCTGTCAGATACTCTTTTTGTTCAACTTGCTAAATTAGATTATTTGTCAAAATCTTTAGGAAAAAAAGATATTGAAATAGAACCACTTGGAGTTGTTTATAAAAATGTTAATGGAGATAGTAAAATTCGAAAAATAGATGAAACAGAATATTATTCTTTAAGTAGAAGTGCAAGTGGTTATCAATCTGCAACACCAATAGTATTAGCAATTAAGTATTATAATGAAAGAAAAAAAAACAAAACCTTCATCATAGAAGAGCCAGAAATAAATCTTTTTCCAAAAGCTCAAAAAAAACTAATGGAATTTTTTGCAGAATCAATGAATCAAAATAATCATCAGTTTTTATTGCCAACACATTCTCCTTACATTTTAAGCTCTTTAAATAATTTAATGTATGCCTTTAGAGTAGGGAAAACCCAAAAGGAAAAAGTAAATAAAATAGTTGAAGAAAAATATTGGGTAAACCCAGAAGATGTAAAAGCATACAGGTTATTTAGTAATAATTCAGACGGTACCGAACAAGAGAATTTAATTTTAGAAGATTTACAAGAAATAAGTATTGATTATTTGGATGGTGTAAGTTCAGAAATTAATGCTATTTGGGATAAAATTATGGAAATTGAATTTAATTATGAAACAGAAATTAATTGATCACATTTGTAAAACCAGTTTATGTAAGCAGTATCTTATCAATGAAAAACTAATTATTGCCAACAAAAAAGGAAAAAAATATCAATTAGAGAATGATGTTTCTAGAGAAGTAAATATTTTTGATATAGACGATTGTGTTTTTAAAAATCACAAAATTCAAAATTTTCAACTTTGTGACCATATTGTTGTAATTTTTAATAATGATTCTACTCTCAAAAAAAATGAAAAAATATACATTTGGGTAGAGTTGAAAGGATCAGATTTAGATACAGCTTGCGGACAAATTTTGAATACATATAACAATGCAATTACTTTCAATAAAGAAATCAAGCATTATGCTAGAGTTATTTTAAAAAGAACAAATGTGAATGATATAAAGAAAACTAACTACAAAAGAATAAAAAAATTATTTAAAGAAAATTTTGACAGCAGTAATATTCTTTATAAAGAAAAAATCACAAAACTAATCTAATTATGAGTGCACACAAAGGATTAAACCTGACTCTGAAAATTTGGAGACAGAAAAATAATAAAACAAAAGGACAATTCGAAGTTTACAAAATTTCCGATGTTTCCACAGAATCTTCTTTCTTGGAAATGCTGGATATGCTAAACGAGAACCTAATCAACGAAGGAAAAGAACCTATCGCTTTCGATCACGATTGTAGAGAAGGAATTTGCGGAATGTGTTCTTTGTACATCAACGGACGTCCACACGGTCCAGATACAGGAATTACAACTTGCCAATTGCACATGAGAATGTTCAAAG
>CAXYUO010000292.1:0-2609 GCA_964292185.1 uncultured Frigoriflavimonas sp. | reverse complement strand
ATATATCTTTTTTGACTCTATTTTTATTGCTTTTTTAATCATTAAGATTTTTAAAACCTTTTTTTTAAGAAAATCTACGAGTAGATTTTTTGTTAAGGGATTAAGTTGGGCGGACTTTTTAATCTCAAATATAATTTATCAATTCGCTTAATTCTCTAGATTTTTAAACAATTCATTTACCAATGGTTTTAATGATTTTGTAATATTATCTGTGAAAAAATTAATCAATAGTCCTTGAGGTTTTTCTAATAATTTCATGTAGGTTAATAATTGCGCTTCATGAACTGGTAATAATTTATCTACCGTTTTTAGTTCTATTACTATTGTATCGTTTACCAATAAATCTACCCTTAAATCTGTATCAATACTTAAACTTTCATATTTTACTGCAATTGTGAATTGATTTTTCACATCAAAACCTCTTTTTTCCAATTCAAATTTTAAACATTTTTCGTAAATACTTTCTAATAAACCAGGCCCTAAAGTTTTATGAACTTTTATTGCGCATCCTACTATATCGTATGACAACTGTGTTATTTCTGTTTTAGTCATATATATAAAACGTATTAATTATAACAAATTCCTTAATCTCTTAACAGGAATTGATTTATCAATTCCTTAAATATTCACATAAAAAATCTAAATCCCTTAATGTTTAAAACCCCAAAGAAATTACCCCACTGAACCTTCTAAAGAAATTTCTAACAATTTCTGTGCTTCTATCGCAAATTCCATTGGCAATTTATTCAAAACTTCTTTACTGAAACCATTCACAATCAATGCGATGGCTTTTTCTGTGGAAATTCCACGTTGGTTGCAATAGAAAATCTGATCTTCTCCAATTTTTGAAGTGGTAGCTTCATGTTCTAACTGTGCAGTTGGATTTTTTATTTCTATATATGGGAAAGTATGCGCTCCACATTCATTTCCCATCAAAAGAGAATCACATTGCGAAAAATTTCTTGCATTTGTTGCGGAAGGCATCATTTTTACCAAACCACGGTAAGAATTATTAGATTTCCCAGCAGAAATTCCTTTAGAAATAATGGTAGATTTTGTGTTTTTACCAATGTGAATCATCTTAGTTCCCGTATCCGCATATTGATGATTATTGGTAACTGCGATGGAATAAAATTCTCCAATTGAATTATCTCCTTTCAAGATACAACTTGGATATTTCCATGTTACGGCAGAACCAGTTTCTACTTGTGTCCAAGATATTTTTGCACCTCTTTCGCACAAACCTCTTTTGGTTACAAAATTGAAAACTCCACCTTTTCCTGCTTCATCTCCTGGATACCAGTTTTGAACGGTAGAATATTTTATTTCTGCATCGTCTAATGCAATAAGTTCTACAACAGCAGCGTGCAATTGATTTTCATCTCTTGCAGGAGCAGTGCAACCTTCAAGATAAGAAACGTAACTTCCTGCATCTGCAATAACTAAAGTTCTTTCAAATTGCCCAGTTCCAGATTGGTTAATACGGAAATAAGTGGAAAGTTCCATCGGACATTTTACACCTTTTGGAATGTAGCAAAAACTACCATCAGAAAAAACGGCAGAATTAAGAGCTGCGTAATAATTATCTCCACGAGGAACTACTTTTCCCATGTATTTCTTCACCAATTCTGGATATTCTCTAATTGCTTCAGATATGGAACAAAATAAAATACCTTTTTCTTTTAAAGTTTTTTGGAAAGTCGTTTTCACAGAAACTGAATCTATCACGATATCTACGGCAACATTTGCCAATCGTTTTTGCTCTTCTATGTTGATTCCTAATTTTGCAAAAGTGGCTAAAAGTTCAGGATCTACTTCATCTAAACTTGCCAATTCTGGTTTTGCTTTTGGTGCAGCATAATATCTTAAAGCTTGAAGATTTGGTTTTTCATAAACGATATTTGCCCAATCTGGTTCTTCCATTTTTTGCCAAATTCGGTAAGATTCCAATCTCCATTCTGTCATCCATTCTGGTTCTTCTTTTTTGGCAGAAATTGCTCGTACAATATCTTCGTTTAAACCGGTAGGAAATTCTTCATATTCCATGATGGTTTCCCAACCAAATTCGTATTTTTTATTTTCAAGATCTATTTTAAGATCCTCTTCTGTATATTTTGACATTTTTTTTATTTATAAAATGTGTATATTAAATTCCATTTCTGATAGACAATACCATCCATTAATACTAAAACTGTTTTTAATTGGTTGTTATCATCAAAAACATATTTCTTCGTAATTTTTTTCAAATTTTTTGTTTGATAATCAATACTTTTACTAAATTCTTCTTCATTAGATTTAATATTTAAAACTTGATTATAAAGGTCATCTTTCAATATTAATTTCTGTGTATCGTAATCTAATTTGCAAATTTGTTTATTTTTATTAAATTTAAAATTATTTAATTCCAAAATAGAGATATTATTATAGCAAAGACGATTTAATTTGTTAAATTTTTCTATTGTAAAATTCTTATTATCAATAAAAACTAAATTTCCTATTAGTTTATTTTCCCAAGAATTCTCTTTTTCGAAAAACTCAAATAGCCTATTTTCTTTATTTAAAATTAATTTATGTTCTGAATAATAAATGTTAAAATCAACATTTCTATT
>CAXYUO010000291.1:0-2616 GCA_964292185.1 uncultured Frigoriflavimonas sp. | reverse complement strand
GCAAAATAGTCTTAATAAACTTAATATTAACGTGTTACAATTTTTGTCATGTACTTAGAAAAATTTGTATAAATTTTCGATTTATTACAGATTTAATTAATTTTTAAAATAAAAAAAGGAGCAAAAACTATTTGCTCCTTTTTCAGATTTATATTTCTAATTAATCATACTGCATTGCTAAAGGAATCATATATCTATATCTAACAGGTTTTCCATTTTTTATAGCTGGTTTCCATTTTTGATTTTCGCTGCTTGCTTTCGTTGCACGAACAGCTTCAATATTAAATTTTTCATTTTCTCCACCTGCATTTACTTCAGACATTGTTCCATCTTTCTCAATTACAAAATATATTGTTGATTTTACAAATCCTACTGGTTTTTCAAAAATACCTTGATTAAAATTAGACGCAAGTAAATTTCTAAAAGCATTTAATCCTCCTGGAAATTCTGGCAATTCATCTGCTTCCGTCATTGCGGAAGTTGGAGGAGGAGGTGGAATTTCATAATTATTATTCTGTACTCTTTCTTCTTTTGGAGGAGGAGGTGGTGGAATTTGAGATTCTATTTTTTTAGTTGGTTTTTTGATGGTGTCCGTTTTTGCAGTATCAATTTGTTCCTGAAAAATTACGTGACCGTCGTAACTTGTTGTTGAAGGCAATTTTTCAATTGATTTTTTCAGTAAATTTTCAACCTTTTTTTCTGTTGAATTTGTTTTCGCATAGGTTTTCTGCACAAATACAAAGGAAAGTGCTACTAAAATTGGCAATGTGAATATTTGCTTCACTTGCGCAAATCTTGATTTCGTTTTTGTCATCATGATAAATCTTTTTTTGGTGTTATTAAAATTGAATTGATTGGTGAATTGTAAATTTTGATTGGTAGAAATTTCTTCTAAAATTAATTTTTGATAAGCTTGTACTTCAAAATTCTGGGAAAGTACATTTTCATCAGCAAGAAATTCGTGATTCGTAATAATGGCTTTTTTGTAAAAATAAAGTGCCGGATTGAACCATGAAACTATTTTCAATAATTCAATTAAAATTAAATCTATGCTGTGTTTCTGCTCGATATGATTTTTTTCGTGAAGAAAAATTCTTTCATCAATACTATTATTTTTAAAATAATTTTTACCGATGTATAAAGTTCCAAGAAAACTGAACGGCGAAATGTTTTCTTCTAATACCTTCGTTTTCAGATTGTTTACTTTAATGAACTTTCCTTTTAATTTTAAAATTTTAATGATAGAAAATAGACTTTTCATCAATAGAAATAGCGTTATTAATCCATAAATGCCAAGAACAATCATTCCCCAATTGAGCTCTGTTTCTACTGGTTTTGCAGGAATCATCATTATTTCTCCTGCGGTTTCTTGGAAAACAAGCCCAGTTTTTGCGACTTCATTTGCGGGCATTTCCCAAGTGACAAATGGAATGATATAGGAAAATAGCAATGCAAAAATTAAATAAAATCTATTGAATTGAAAGCTTTTTTCTTTTGCTAAAAACAAATAATAAAACCCGATTAATACAGCTGAACACGCAATAATTTTAAATAAATAAGTTTCCATAATTTTAATTTTTTATTTGTTGGTCTATCATATCTCTCAATTCCTCCAATTCTTTTTGAGAAAGTTTTGCATTTGCTGTGAAATAGGATGCAAATTGTGAAACCGAACTATTGAAAAACCGATCAATCATTCCAGTCATTTCGTGGTTGAAATAGGTTTTTTTCTCCACTTTTGGGAAGTATTCTCGGGAATTTCCGAAGGTTTTGTAGCCCACCAAATTTTTATTTTGCAATCTCTTCAAAAGTGTGGCAACTGTTGTAGATGCAGGTTTTGGTTCGGCAGTATGCTCCAAAATATCTTTCATAAAGGCGGTTTTTTGTTGCCAAAGAATTTCCATTATTTCGGTTTCTGCTTCTGTTATTTTTATTGGTTTCATTTTTTGGTTGGTTTAATGGTAGTTATTTCAGGAAATATTTTTGTTTTTTCGTTGCCCTCTTTCGATGAATTTTTGCTTAAATAAATCGGAGATTTTTCTATCACTTTCACAAATTTATTTTTAAAAGGATATATGTTTTGTCTGTAAACGTACCTTTCATTTTCTGAGGTTTTATAATAATATTCTGTGTTTTCTATTTTTTTTGATACAAAATCTACAAAATTGACTTGATTTTTATTCAGCAAACACGCCATTGCTTGTCTTCCGGAAGAAGAATGATAGCTAAATAATAGTTTTTCTGGCTTTATTTTGAATTCTTTTGCAAGATCTACATCATTTGTGCTTAGATTATTGGCATTGAAACCTATTTCGTTATATGTAAATTTATCGGAAAAATTGATATAGATATTTTCTTTATCGTTTCCGTAATAACTTGCTGTATTGGTTTTCAAAAAATAACCATCTTTTATAAAAGCAGAAGAACAAGAAGAAAGAATAAGAGCAAAACAGCTCAGTTTTATAAAATTTAAAGTGTTTTTCATTCTACAAGTGTTTTTATTGTTCTACAAATGTAGAATAAAAAATTTAATCTGCAAGTGTTTTAAAATAAATTTTAAAAATTATACCAATTATGAATATAAAATAGTTTGTTTTATCATTAAGGCATTAAGAT
>CAXYUO010000290.1:0-2623 GCA_964292185.1 uncultured Frigoriflavimonas sp. | reverse complement strand
AGTGTTTTTTGCAGTCTTTTGCGATTTTTATATAAAATTCCAAAGCATTTTCTGTTGGGGAAAATAAAGCCAAATTCGGTTCAAAACTTTTTACGCCATCTTCTATTTCAGAAAATTCACTTTTACCAATATAAGGTGGATTAGAAATAATGACATCAAATTCTCCTTCCATATCATCTTTCAAATAATCTTTTTTCAAAAATTCTACATCAATTTTTAAATTTTCTGCATTTTGTTTTGCAACATCAATTGCTTCTTTAGATACATCTAAACCAAAAACTTCAGCTTTCGGAAAATGTTTTTTTAAAATAATAGGAATAATTCCACTACCAGTTCCAATATCAATAATTTTGAAATTTTCAATTTCTTGGCTCTTAGTTCTTGCTTCTTGTATCTTCTCAATCGCAATTTCTACCAGTTCTTCAGTTTCTGGACGAGGAATAAGTACGTGTTCGTTTACAAAGAAAGTTTCGCCATAAAATTCTGCTTCACCTATTATTTGTTGATAAGGTTTTCCAGTTTTTAGGTCGGCAATTAGAACTTCAAAATCCTCAATATGACTTAATAAAAGTTTTTGAAACAAAAATTTTCTTTGATAAAATTTATTTAAACCAATCACTTTTTCTACAAAAATATCGAAAAGAGTTCCGCTTTCAGATTCGGTATAAATTTCTGAAAGCTCATTTTTGAAGTGTTTTCTTAATTCTAATAGATCCATAAATATTCCTTATCGAGTAAAAACTAAATTATTTTCTGAAGATAGTTGATCGTCAAAAAGGTATTTTTCATAATTAAAACCTTTTATTTCTTCCAAATTTTTCACATTGTTTTCAGCACAATATCTTATCATTAAACCTCTTGCATGCTTTGTATAAACTACAATTTGCTTCGGTTTTCCAGATTTCAATTCGTAGAAATGGCAATTGATTAGTTTTCCTTTT
This sequence comes from uncultured Frigoriflavimonas sp., assembly GCA_964292185.1. Taxonomy (GTDB): domain Bacteria; phylum Bacteroidota; class Bacteroidia; order Flavobacteriales; family Weeksellaceae; genus Frigoriflavimonas. The sequence continues at coordinate 1,682 of CAXYUO010000290.1, read as the reverse complement.
AAATTTTTTTCATCTACAGCTTTTATGTATTCTGCACTTGCCAAATTGAGTAGAATTTCATCTTTTTTCATTTCGCTGTTTAGGTAATTTGTCAATTTTTCTCGCCAGAATTGGTAGAGATTTTTATTGCCATCGAATTCAAAATTCCTGCCCATTTCCAATCGATAAAGCATGATATGGTCTGAAGGTTTCAAAAGTCCGTATAAACCTGAAAGTATTCTATAATTTTTCTGCAAATAGGCTACAGATTTTTCATCTAATGTTTTAGCATTCAATCCTCTATAAACTTCTCCTGTAAATACATACAATGCAGAAGTAGATTCTTTGGATTTTGGTTTTGCATTCCAGTTTTGGTTTCTTTCCCAATTTTCATCAGCCAATTTCACGGAAATATCCATCAATTTCATTAGAAAATCTGGAGATTTTTCTTTTAAATGATTTTGAATTTGTTGTGCTTCTTCTATAAATTTTGGACTGCTTTTTCTGAGGATATTTGCCGTATTTTCTATGGTCATCAGTTTTGCAGGAGAGGAAATAATTTTCATGTATTTAATTTGGGAGTTAGAAGACGGATGTCCGAAGTCTGAAGATTTGAATTCAAATATATTTATCTAATTACAAAAATAGTAAATTTATAAGCGAATTGTATTCCAGTTTGAATGGAGTTCGTTCCTCGAAATAGCTAAGAATCCATTTTATTTATTCACATAATTCAAAAAAGTCCAAAATTTTCTAGATTTTAAATATTCTAAATTATTTTCATTGTCATAAGCTTCTCTTTCAAAAGAAATATTTCTGTATGCTAGATAAGGGTTTCGCAGTTTTATGAGCCAATAATAATATTCTATTACATACCATAAATAGAAAACTATTAGCAATAATTCTATCTGTTGACGAAGATGAATTTTCTCATGATTAATGAAAATTTTGTCTTGTTTACAAAGCTTATCATTCAATAAAATGAAAGGAAATAGAGCAATTCCTTTAATTTTTGTATTTTTAAGAAAAGTTTGGCACACAATTATCATTTTACAAAAGTAGAAAAGTTTAATTAAATTTAACCTATGAACGAAAAACCTATCAAAGAAAATGAAGATTTCTACTATAATGAAATGGGATACAAGGTTTTTACAGAAAAATATCATTTAAAAAGAGGATATTGTTGCAAAAGTGGCTGCAAACATTGTCCGTTTGGATATGATAAATACACAGATACTTTTAAAAAGACAAAAAAAGAAAAGACGGATAGATAATAGACTTTTATAATAAAATTTAAGTAAATTGAAATAAATAATTACAAACAAATAAATTCAACATCATGAACAAAAAATATATTTTACCAATTTTGATAGCTGCAGCAATAGGACTTACTTCTTGCAGCCCATTTCAAGTACAAACTGATTATTCTGAAACTGCAAATTTCAGTACTTATAGAACGTATAAACTTAGAATAGACGATTTAAAACTGAACGATATAGATAAAGACAGGGTTTTGAATGAAGTTTCTAAACAATTGCAAACAAAGGGTTTATCCGTAAGCGAAAATCCAGATTTGATAGTAAACGTGAAGGCAAATCATAAAAAAATAACCGATGTGAATGGTGGTTTGAATACAAGATTTGGTTGGGGTGGACCTTTTGGTTATGGAATAGGAATGAACAGAACTTGGACTTTTAATTACA
>CAXYUO010000289.1:0-2666 GCA_964292185.1 uncultured Frigoriflavimonas sp. | reverse complement strand
CAATTCGTTACTTAGTAGCATAGGAATGAGAAGATTTAAATGTAGGTGTGTAGCCCTGTTATCTTATATCTTCCGTCTGGTGTGATTTCTGCCCCAAGCCCCTAAAGGGGATGTAAATTACTTTCGTCTCCTAAATACATGAAACCTGAAATAATTGCAAATCATTTTGCATACCACTCTTTAAGCCCCTTTAGGGGTTTGGGGCTGAGGAGATGAAAAGTGTTTTTATCAAATTATCAAAACTTGTCCGCCGTGGCGGATCTTCAAATCTCACATCTTCAAATCCAAACATTTTCAAACTGTGATATTGCACCATCAGTTCTCTTGCATTTTTACGTATTATAGCGGCGTTTTCCATTTTCAAATCCCAGAGTTTCATTCTTTCTGCACTATAAAGCTTTGCTTGTAAAACCATAATATTTTCCATAATGTGAGATTTTATTTCTTTTAATATCTCATTGTCATCAGGAATTAAATCTGTGATAATTTTAATGGTTTTAAAAATTTCATCAGCTTTTTTTGAGATTTCAGTTTTGTGTAAATCTTTCATTTTATTTGAATTTTAAGTTCAAAATTAGCAAAATATTATTAAAATTACATGTTCATTTTTCGGTTGCAAATCTATATTTTCTGAAATAAATTTGTCTTAAATTTACAAAATGGAACTTACAAACGAAATCATGTATCAAGCTTCTTTAGATAAAAACCCAGAATTTTTGGGCGTTTATTGGACGGCTGTAAAAACTACAGGTATTTTTTGTTTACCAACTTGCACTGCAAGAAAACCAAAAAGAGAAAATGTAGAGTTTTATCAAACTTCAAAAGAAGCGATTGATAAAGGTTTTCGACCATGCAAAATTTGTAAACCTTTAGAAAATTCTGATTCTACACCTCCAGAAATTCAAAAATTATTAGAAGAAATTTCTGGAAATACTGAGTTGAAATTAAAAGATTCAGATTTAATCAAACGTGGATTAGAACCTACAAAAATTAGACGTTGGTTTCTAAAAAATCATGGAATGACTTTTCATGCATTTCAACGGAAATTACATTTGAATAAAGCTTTTAAGAAAATTCAAGAAGGAGAAAATATTATGCAAACTGCTTATGAAAGCGGTTTTGAAAGTTTAAGTGGTTTTAACGAAAGTTTTAAAAAAATATTTGGCGTTTCTCCAAAAAATGCTAAAAATGAAAAAATAATCGACCTAAAAAGAATAGAAACGCCGCTCGGTTTAATGTATGCTGCAGCTACAAAAGAAGGAATTTGCATGCTCGAATTTGCAGATAGAAAATCTTTAGAAACTGAATTTTCAGATGTAGCAAAAGCATTTGATGCAAAAATAGTAATTGGCGAAAATCCTCATTTCAAGATTTTGGAGAATGAATTGCAACAGTATTTTGAAGGAAATTTAACCCAATTTTCTGTTCCACTTTCTCCTGTAGGAACAGAATTTCAAAAATCTGTGTGGAAAATTTTACAAAAAATACCTTATGGAGAAATTTGGAATTACAAAAAGCAAGCACAAACTTTGGGTGATGTAAAAAAAGTAAGAGCTGTGGCAAATGCAAATGGATTGAACAAAATTTCGATTATTATTCCATGTCATCGTGTGATTGGTAGTAACGGAACTTTAACTGGATATGGTGGTGGAATTTGGCGAAAACAAAAACTATTGGAATTGGAAAAATCAATTCTTTTCTAAAAATTTAATTCAAATAATATGATTCCTGAAAATTTAAAAAATATCGCAACACTTTGGTTTAAAGCATTTAATGAGCAAAATATTGAGGATTTACTTTTTTTATACGATGAAAATGCTGAACATTTCAGTCCGAAATTGAAAATTAGAGAACCTGAAACCAATGGTTTAATAAAAGGAAAAGAAGCTTTAAGAAATTGGTGGAAAGATTGTTTTGAAAGATTGCCGAGTTTGCGATATGAAGTGAAAAAATTAACAGCAGATTCTGAGCAAGTTTTCATGGAATATACCAGAAAAGTAGATGGAGAAGATGATATGAATATTGGTGAAGTTTTGGAAATTAGCAATGGAAAAATTGTTTTTTCTCGGGTTTATCATGGTTAAATTAAAATATAATTTTTAAAATTTTAAATAAATTATTACGTATGAATTTCTCTATTCAACCAACATTAGAAAACGAAAATATACTCTTAGTTCCATTAATAGAAGCAGATTTTGAACGATTATTTGAAGTTGCATCTGATCCTGAAGTTTGGAAAATGCATCCTAATAAAGAACGATATAAAAGAGAAGTTTTCGAAAATTTTTTTAAAGGAGCGATAGAAAGCAAAGGTGCTTTTTTAATTATTAATAAAGAATCCGAAGAAGTTTTGGGAAGCTCAAGATTCTACGATTTTGATGAAAATATGAAGAGCATTTTGATAGGTTATACTTTTTATGGAACTAAATCTTGGGGAAAAAGCATCAATTCTAAAGTCAAAAAATTGATGCTGGATTATATTTTTCAGTTTGTAGATGAAGTAAATTTTCATGTAGGAAAAGATAATATTCGATCTATAAAAGCGATGGAAAAACTAGGTGCAAAGAGCTTGTACGAAATAGAAGTAGCTTATTTTGGAGAAAATTCTAAAACTAATATTGTATTTCAAATATGCAAAAAATCCTATTGATAAAAGAATGAAAAAA
>CAXYUO010000288.1:0-2685 GCA_964292185.1 uncultured Frigoriflavimonas sp. | reverse complement strand
ATCCATTTGTATATAAGTGATATTTTTTAATCTATTAAAATAATACCATGAAATTAAAATTCGCCTTACTTGCTTTTGTTGCGGTTCAGTTTTCTTTTGCTCAAGAAAATATAACTTATCAAAAACCTTCTGCAGAAATTTTGCAACTTGCAGATTATGAGCGTCCTCCATCTATAATGACGAATAGCAAAAAAGATTGGTTGGTAATGTCTTATCGTCCAACTTACGCTACTTTGCAAGATCTTAGTCAAAAAGAAATGAAATTGGGAGGTTTGCGTATCAATCCTGTTACCAATATTGGAAGCAGCGTAACCTATTCTGACAATTTGAAAATCAGAAAAATGGCTGATAAACAGGAGCAAACGGTGAAAAATTTACCGAAAAATCCTCAAATGGCGTACTTTTCTTTTTCTCCAGACGAAAAAAAATTGGCTTTTACCAATACCACAGAAAAAGGGGTAGAACTTTGGGTGGTAGATTTAGAAAGCAATACGGCAAAGAAAATTACAAGCGATAATTTGAATGCAAATGTGGGAAATCCTTACAGTTGGAATAAAGATAGCCAATCTTTTTTAATAAAAGTTTTGCCTGCAAACAGACCAGCATTGCTCAATTCTGAAGACGATTTACCAACTGGACCAACAGTTTCTACAGCAGATGGAAAGGTTTCTCAAAATAGAACCTACCAAGATTTACTGAAAAATCCACAAGATGAGCAAAATTTTAAAACTTTGGTTGCTTCAGAATTATATTCGGTGAATTTAGATGGAGATTTGAAAAAATTTAAAGATCAAAATCTCTACATCGGAAATTCTTATTCTCCAGATGGAAATTACGTGATGCTTACTTATCTTAAAGAACCATTTTCTTACATTGTTCCTTTGAGCAGATTTCCCATGACTACAGATGTTTACACCAGTTCTGGAAATTTAGTAAAAACGGTAAATGATATTCCACTCAACGAAATTATGCCAAAAGGATTTTCTTCTACTCGAACAGGAAAAAGAAATATGTCTTGGAGAGATGATGAAGCTGCAACTTTGGTTTATGTAGAAGCTTTAGATGGCGGAGATCAAAGCAAAGCTGCGGAATTTCGTGATGAAATTTTCACATGGAAAGCTCCATTTTCTGCCGCACCAGTTTCATTGTTCAAAACAAAACAACGTTTTTCAGGAATAGATTGGTCGAATTCAAATTACGCTGTAGTTTCGGAATCTTGGTATGATACGAGAAATAGCAAATCTTTTTTAATTAATTTAAAAGATGGCAGTTCTAAAACCATCGAAGATCGAAATTCTCAAGATATTTATAAAGATCCAGGTTATTTCAATCAAACTAAAAATCAATATGGCAAAAATGTGATTGATGTTCAAAACGGAAACGCCTATTTAATTGGAGAAGGTTTTACAAAAGATGGTCAGTTTCCTTTTATCGATGAAATGAATTTGACATCAACTACAAAAAAGAGATTATATACTTCTCAATTGAAAAATTCCAGCGAAAGCATCGTTGATATTTTAGACATAAAAAAAGGAGATATTTTGGTTGTAGAGCAATCTCCGGTTCAATATCCTAATTATTTTAAAAGAAATTTTAAGACTAATAAAACTGTAGCAGTTACCGATTTGAAAAACCCGTTTGAAAGCATCAAAAACGTGTATAAAGAAGTAATTTCTTACAAAAGAAATGATGGTGTGGAACTTACAGGAACGTTATATTTGCCAGCAAACTACGATAGGAAAGCGAAAAATGTGAAATTACCACTTTTAATTTGGGCTTATCCAAGAGAATACAAAGACAAAAGTACAGCCGGACAAAATTCTCAAAACCCGAATGATTTCACATTCCCGAGTTATGGTTCTTTTATCTATTGGGTTACAAAAGGTTATGCCGTTTTAGACGATGCTTCTTTCCCTATAATTGGCGAAGGAAAAGCTGAGCCAAATGATACTTTCATCACGCAATTGGTTGCAGATGGACGTGCTGCAATAGATGCGGTAGATGCTTTAGGATATATTGATAGAACGAAAGTTGCAGTTGGTGGACATTCTTATGGAGCATTTATGACGGCAAATTTGCTCACCCATTCCAAAGATTATGCTTGCGGAATTGCAAGAAGTGGAGCTTATAACAGAACTTTAACGCCTTTTGGATTTCAATCTGAACAAAGAAATTATTGGGACGTTCCAGAATTGTATAATAAAATGTCGCCATTTATGAATGCTGATAAAATGAAAACGCCATTATTATTAATTCACGGAGCTGCAGATAATAATCCTGGAACTTTTACTTTGCAAACGGAGCGTTATTTTCAAGCTTTGAAAAATCTTGGAGCACCAGTTAGAATGGTACTTTTGCCAAAAGAAGCACATGGTTATAGAGCCAAAGAAAATATTTTACATGTACTTTGGGAGCAAGATCAGTTTCTAGAAAAATGTTTGAAGAAATAATTTGAACTATTAAGAGCTTGTTTAAATTTCTTATAAAAATAATTTTAACCACAAAAGGAACAAAAAAATGAGCTTAAATAATTCTTTTTAAAGTGAAAATAAGGCACAATACACTTATTTTTACTTTAAAAAGTGTTTAATACCATCTATATTTATTAATTAGTCTTTAAGTGAGAAAGTTTTATTGTAAAAAACCATTAAGGCATTAAGTAAATTAAGCCTTAATGAATCTTAA
>CAXYUO010000287.1:0-2729 GCA_964292185.1 uncultured Frigoriflavimonas sp. | reverse complement strand
AAATATAAGTATTTTGCCCCAATTTTGGGGCAAAATTTTATCGGACAGTAGTGCTTTGAAATATACCTTTATCTCTATTAAAACCTCCAGCATAATTGTTTATAAAACCTATTAAATAAAATATTGAAAATTCCATCATCTACGTTTTAAGCATCCTTCAAATCCTTCACGTCATACAAATCTTTTCTACGATCGCTCATGGTTCTCACAGCTCCATGATAATGCAAATCTTTTAATAAATTCAAATCTACATCTACAATTAATGTCATTTCTGTATTTGGTGTAGCTTCACCTTTCACAGCATTGCTCGGAAAAGCAAAATCTGATGGCGTGAAAACCGCCGCTTGTCCAAACTGAATATCCATATTATTCACTCCAGGTAGATTTCCTACACAACCTGCAATCGCAACATAGCATTCATTTTCTATCGCTCTTGCTGCTGCACAAGCTCGAACTCTTGTGTACGCATTTTGGGTATCTGTAAGATAAGGCACGAACAAAATTTTCATACCTTGATCTGCCAAAAGTCTTGGTAATTCTGGAAATTCTACATCATAACAGATGATTAATCCCACTTTTCCACAATCGGTATCAAAAACTTTTATTTTTTCGCCACCTTTCATTCCGTAATAGCGTTTTTCGTTGGGTGTGATGTGAATTTTTCGGTATTCATCAATTTTTCCATCACGATGACACAAATAAGAAATATTGAAAAGCTCGCCGTTTTCTTCAATCGGCATACTTCCAGAAATGATATTTACATTGTAAGAAATGGCAAATTCTGAAATTTTATTTTTAATTTCTTCTGTCAATTTTGCCAATTCTAGCATACTTTCTCGCTCTTTCATGTGGTTGAAAGGTGCAAGTAGAGGTGTATTAAATAATTCTGGGAACAAAACGAAATCCGATTTGTAATCGCCCAAAGTATTAACAAAAAATTCTACCTGATCATAGAAATCTTCAATGGTTTTGAAATGTCGCATTTGCCATTGCACCAATCCTAAACGAATGATGCTATCTTGCATTGTAGGTGTAGAATTTTTGCTGTAATAAATGTTATTCCATTGCAGTAATACTGCATTTTCTTTAGAAGATTCGTCTTCCGGAAGGTAGTTTTTTAAAACTTTGATGGGTAAAAAATTATTAGAAAGCTGAAAACTCAATACAGAATCATAGATTTCTTTATTTCTTACTTTTTGTATGTATTTTCTTGGTGTTAATTCATTGCTATGTTCATGATAATTGGGAATTCTACCTCCTAAAATCACAGAACGCAGGTTCAGTTGCTCACAAAGTTCTTTTCTGGCATCGTATAATCTTCTTGCCAATCTCAATTCTCGAAAATCTGGATCCACAAAAACCTCTATTCCATACAATACATTTCCGTTTTCGGTGTGTGTATTGAAGCTATAATCTCCCGTAACTTCTTTGTAGGTATGCTCATCTCCAAATAATTCGTATCGAACAATTATCGATAGACAAACAGCAGCCAATTGATCGTCTACAGTAATACAAATCTGCCCTTCTGGGAAAATTTTGGTTAATTTATTGATGCTTTTTTGTTCCCAAACATGCTCTTTCATTTTTGGATACGCTTTTTTCATTACTGTAATTAATGATTCGTAATCCGAAGAAAGTAGAGGTCTTATATTAATATCCATATAGAATTATTGTTTTTTTTTTAAATTAATTTAAATTTTTATTTGAAAGTTTTAAAAACCTTCTGATTAATAGCATTGCGGAAATCGTTAAGCCAATTCCGAGTGAAATCCACATTCCATAAGCTCCCATTTTGAGTGTTACACAAAGGTAATATCCTAATGGAATTGTTATCATCCAATAGGCAACAAAGGTAATGATACTCGGTATTTTTACATCTTGCATTCCACGTAATGCTCCCAAAGCTAAAACCTGCAAACCATCTGAAAGCTGGAAAAGCGCTGCAATTATTAATAATTGAGAAGCTAATAAAACTACTTCTACATCAGCTTTTTGAGTGAAAAAGGTAGGTAAAACATTTCTTCCTAATATAAAGATAATTCCGCAGAAAACCATGAATAAGAATACAATTTTTAAATTATTGATACCAACAGCTCTTAATTCTTTATAATTTTTTTCTCCAAATCTATTTCCAGTCATAATCGTGGTTGCAATACTGAAACCGATACAAAGATTGAAAGTAAAAGATGCCATGCTCAAAGCAATTTGGTGTGCTGCAATATCTTTTGCAGAAATTAATCCACAAATAAAAGCTGCAGCAGCAAAAGCAGTTATTTCAAAAAACATTTGAAGTGCAGTAGGAACTCCTAATTTTATTAATTTACGGAACATATCTTTTTGAAATAATTTTGCTTTCAAACTGAAATCGTCCATATATCTTTTTGTAGTAGGATGTTTTTTCATCACAAAAAAGATGAAAACCACCATGAAAATCCTTGCAATAAAGGATGCATAAGCAGAACCATCTACTCCCAAAGATTCAAAACCAAACATTCCTTTGATGAAAACGTAATTCAAAACAATATTAATAACATTGGCAATGATAGTCGCTTTTGTAACACCAATGGTGAAACTCAAACCTTCAGAAACTTCTCTCATCGTTTGAAACATCATAAATGGTAAAATACTGATGATGGTAATTCTTAAATAACTTTCTGTATCGGGAATTATTTTTGGTGGTTGATTGAGATGGTACAAAATAGGAAGCGCAAAAAGCATGATGATAACCA
>CAXYUO010000286.1:0-2730 GCA_964292185.1 uncultured Frigoriflavimonas sp. | reverse complement strand
TTAAAAAATACCTTTCTAGAGATTTTTGCTAAAATTAAAAATGAAGGAAATTCGGCATTAAAAGAATACACAGAAAAATTTGATAACGTCAGTATTGATGATTTTCTGGTTACAAGAGAAGAAATTGAATTTGCAATTAAAGAAGTCTCAGAAGAATTAAAAACTGCCATTCTTCAAGCAAAACAGAATATTGAACGGTTTCATCAATCACAAAAGCAAGAAGTTGTAGAAATTGAAACGACAAAAGGCGTAGTTTGTTGGCGAGAATCCAGACCAATAGAAAATGTAGGATTATATATCCCGGGAGGAACGGCACCGCTTTTTTCTACGGTTTTAATGTTGGCAATACCAGCAAAAATTGCAGGTTGCCAAGAAATCATTATGTGTTCGCCGCCACAGAAAAATGGATACATTAATCCCGCAATTTTATATGCCGCTCAATTGTGTGGCGTTACCAAAATTTTCAAAGTTGGTGGTGCACAAGCAATTGCTGCACTTACTTTCGGGACAGAAACCATTCCGAAAGTCGATAAAATTTTCGGACCCGGAAATCAATTTGTTACCCAAGCGAAATTATTGGCAATGGAATATAATGTTGCCATAGATTTACCTGCCGGTCCAAGTGAAGTTCTCGTTATTGCCGATGAAACCGCAATTCCTGAATTTTGTGCGGCGGATTTACTTTCTCAAGCTGAACATGGCATCGATTCTCAAGTGATATTTTTAGCAACTAATGAAGTGGTTTTGAATGAAACTTTAAAGGAAATTGAAAAGCAACTCACTGTACTTCCAAGAAATGAAATCGCGAAAATTGCCTTAGAAAATAGCCAATTTATTTTAATAAAAAGTGTTGATGAAGCTATTGTAATAAGTAATTTCTACGCACCTGAACATTTGATTTTATCTGTTGAAAATCCGAGAAATTATTTGCCCAAAATCGTTAATGCAGGTTCTATTTTTCTAGGAAATTACACGCCAGAATCTGCTGGAGATTATGCAAGTGGAACCAATCACACTTTGCCAACCAATGGTTTTGCGAAAAATTACAGCGGCGTTTCTCTCGATAGTTTTGTGAAAAAAATAACCATTCAAGAAATTTCTAAAACTGGACTTCAAAAAATCGGAAAAACCATAGAAGTGATGGCAAATGCAGAAGGTTTAATCGCTCATAAAAATGCCGTTTCACTTCGATTAAAATCTTTAGAAAATGGAATTTAATTTAAAAAAATTAGTTCGTGAAAATATCTGGAATTTAAAACCTTATTCCAGTGCAAGAGACGAATTTTCGTCGGAAGCTGGTATTTTCCTTGATGCCAACGAAAATCCGTTCGGAAATCTCAACAGATATCCTGATCCTTATCAGAAAGAATTAAAAAAGGAAATTTCGAAAATTAAAAGTATTTCCGATAAACATATTTTTTTAGGGAATGGTAGCGATGAAATTATCGATATCATTATCAGAATTTTTGCAGAACCGAAACAAGATAAAATCTTGATATTTCCGCCTACTTATGGGATGTACGAAGTTTCAGCAGACATCAATAATGTAGAAATTAAAATTTTAGATTTAGATAAGGATTTTCAAATTTCAATCGATGAAAATCTGAAAAATTTAATTAAAGAAGATTCTTTAAAAATTATTTTTGTTTGCACTCCAAATAATCCAACTGGTAATTTAATTCATAAAGAATCAATTGAGTTTTTATTAAACAATTTTAATGGAATCATTGTGATAGATGAAGCTTACGAAGATTTTGCTGTTGTAAAATCTTGGAAAACCGAAATTGAAAATTATCCTAATTTGATTGTGATGCAAACGTTCAGTAAAGCATGGGGAATGGCTGGTTTACGAGTGGGAATGGCGTTTACCAACGAAAAAATCATCGGATTGATGAACAAAGTAAAACCGCCTTACAATATCAGTTTGCTCAATCAAAATGAAGTTTTGAAAAATATAAAAAACGCCGAAACTTTTGATAAAAATTTAAAAACAATCATTAACGAAAAAGAAAATTTAGAAAAAATTCTACCCAATTTTTCTTTTGTTGAAAAAATTTATCCTTCAAATGCTAATTTTGTTTTAGCAAAAGTTCAGGATGCCGATAAATTATACAATTATTTGATTGAAGAAAAAATTGTCATTAGAAATCGACATAAAATTGTGAAAAACTGTGTGAGAATAAGTATTGGAAACCAAGAGGAAAATCAAAATTTATTTTCCGCATTAGAAAAATTTGAAAAAAATAAAAAATGAAATCGACACTCATATTGTTTTAAAAAAAATAGTGATGAAGTTGGGAGATTGCATTTGACTTTTAAAAAAAAATATAGCCAAATGAAAAAAGTATTATTTATAGACCGAGATGGAACCATCATTGTAGAACCACCTCTTGATTTCCAAGTGGATTCTCTAGAAAAATTGGAATTTTATCCGAAAGTGCTTCAAAATTTAGCCAAAATAGTAACAGAATTAGATTACGAACTCGTGATGGTTACGAATCAAGATGGTTTGGGAACAGATTCTTTTCCAGAAGAAGATTTCAATTTACCACATGATAAAATGATGAAAACGCTTGAAAATGAGAGCATTATTTTTTCTGAAATTTTAATTGATAGAAGTTTTGAAGCTGAAAATTCGCCCAATAGAAAACCGAGAACAGGATTGCTTCAAAAGTACATTTATGGTAACTATGATTTGGAAAATTCTTTCGTAATTGGCGCTCGGAGCAC
>CAXYUO010000285.1:0-2731 GCA_964292185.1 uncultured Frigoriflavimonas sp. | reverse complement strand
TCACAAATTCCAATTCTTCTACTCCTTTCTTGCCAATTTCAATTTCAGAAAAATGAGTTTTTAGTAATTCTAAAATTTCAGTTTGAGGTTTATTTTCAAATAAGAATGATAATTTATCAATCGTTTCTTGGCTTATGTTTTTTGAAAGCAGTTCCTTTTCTACACCTTCTTTTCCAATTTTATCAAGCTTATCAAGTGCAACCGTAAAATCTATAATTTGATCTGCAATATTGGCATATTCTGCCAAACCTGTAAGAATTTTTCTATTATTAAAATGAATTTTCACCGCAATTTTCAAATCTTGAAAAGATTTTAAATACAATTGCACCAACTCCACTTCTTGCCATAGACTTTTGCTTCCCACAACATCTGCATCGCATTGTAGAAATTCTCTGTATCTCCCTTTTTGTGGACGATCTGCACGCCAAACTGGTTGAATTTGATACCTTTTAAAAGGAAAATTCAGTTGCCCAAAATTCATGGCAACATATCTTGCAAAAGGTACGGTAAGATCGTAACGAAGGGCTTTTTCTGAGATTTGTTTGGTTAATTTTTGAGAATCTTTTGCATTCCAAAATTCATCCGTAGTTTTTGCAGCAAAATCCCCAGAATTTAAAATTTTAAATATCAATCGATCTCCTTCTTCACCATATTTTCCGGTCAATGTAGAAAGATTTTCAAAGCTTGGGGTTTCTAAAGGTAGATAGCCAAAATTCTCAAAATTATTTTGTAAAATATTGATTATATATCTTCTGCGTTGTATTTCTATTGCCGAAAAATCTCTTGTTCCTTTTGCTAAACCGGGTTTCATCATTTCTATTTTTATAAAGCTCAATTATTTTACTGATTGCAGTAAACTTTGGCAAAAATAAGGAAATGAAAATTAAAATAAGTATCGGAAACAGAATAAAATTTTTTTTACTACATGACAAAAAAATAAAACAATTAACTAATTAAATAACAATTGTTTAGATTTTTTAACCACAAAAGTAACAAAAGTTTTTGCAGTACTTAAGTTATAAAAAAGACAACATAAGTGAAAATCTTTAGATTTTCAAAACTTTTGTTAACTTTAGTAAGAATGTAATCAAGTCTTTTATAAAACATCAAGTTTACTTTTGTGCCTTTTGTGGTTTTAAAATCCTGATATACAATTTATTATAATTTTTCTATCATGTAGTAAAAAAAATTTTATACAAATTAGTTCTCAAAAATTGAAATGAAAATCAATTTACAATTCTTCCAAAATTTCCAAAATATCGTCGCCATATTTCGCAATTTTCTTTTCTCCAAAACCTTTTAATTCTATCAGCTCTTCCTTTTTGGCGGGTTTAAATTTAGCTATGGAAAAGAGTTCGCTGTTTGTAGCAATCATGTAAACTGGTAGATTATCTTCTTTTGCCCTTTCTGATCTCCAAAGTTTCAAAGATTCCAAAATTTTCGCTTCGTCTGCATTTAGAATATCATCTTCTGGAGTTTCATACTTTTTTGGACTTGGTTCTTTTACCAACATATTTTTTTCCGAATATCTTAAAAGTATAGACCAGTAATGCTCTTTGTCGTGCACAAATTGTGAAGTGGTTTGCAGAATATGATTGTTTTGTAGAAATTCATTCAATAGCAATTTGTCTTGGGCTTGAAAATCATCATTCAGCCGAATTTTGAAAGTTGTAATTCTCATGATAAAAAATTTTAAAAATGAAAAATAAAACATTGCCGGAATTATGCATTCAGGCAATGTCTGGAAGATTTATTTACTACCTAAAAGTACCAATTCATCCACTTTTATTTCTGTGATGTACTTTTTGTTACCATCTTTATCGTCATAGTTTCGATAAACAATTTTTCCTTCTACGGCAATTTCTTTTCCTTTTTCTACGTATTTCTCCATAATTTCTGCAGTTTTTCCGTAACAAACCAGATTGTGCCATTGCGTTTCTTCCACCTTTTCACCTTTTGCATTGGTGTAATGTTCAGATGTTGCCAAACTCACTTTTGCAAGTTGACCGTTTTCAAATTTCACGATTTCTACAGCTTTACCTGTTCTACCGATTAGCGATACTTTGTTTCTAATTGACATAGCTTTATAATATTAAATTAAACATTTAGAAAAGAGACGTTCATTATTTCTCAATTCTCTGCTGCAAAGATGTATCAGATTTGAAATTTTATTCGGTTAAGAAGTATTTACAGTCGTTTGTAGTCGTTTGTATTTGGTTACTATAATGAAAATCAGTAATTTAACTTTTCTGAAATTTTCATAAATCTTAAACAATTATTTTTCAATCTTCCTATTTTCAACCAAAATAATAAGAATTTGTTCATTACATGACAAAAATTAAAATGTGAAAAATTAACCACAAAAGCAAATGTTTTTTAGACTGAAAAAGATAAAAAAAAATTGAAAGTCAAATATTTTCAAACTTATTTTAACTTTTGAACTCCATTTTTAGCAGTTCACTTTTGATACTTTTTCTTTTGTTTTATATATTTTTAAATGAATCAGTAAAACCTAACAAAGTGGTTAGACGAAGTCAATCTTCGATTTGTGGTTTAAAATTTTTGTCATGTACTAAGAAGAATTTGTTTAAATCTAAATAGGATTTAATAAAAGCTGAAAATCTTCAAGAATTTTTTGGGCGTGCCTTTTCTTTTTTTAAACAATTGTGGCGTTGTAAAAAAAAGAAAAGTCGGTATCCGGTTCCCACTCTTTTTTTTGCAAAAAAAGGAG
>CAXYUO010000284.1:0-2795 GCA_964292185.1 uncultured Frigoriflavimonas sp. | reverse complement strand
AATGTTGGCTGTTCCTGTAACTGATGCTTCTTCTAAATGGATGAATTTCCCAATTAATTCTTTAGCTTTTAAAGTATAAAAGAATTCGTCTTCATCATATTGAAAACTGGTGCCTAATTCTACAAGTCCTTGAAAGTGAGTGTCTAAACGTCTTCTGCCAATTTTATCTCCACCAGGAGTTGGCATATATGCTTCTCCAAATCTTGCTAACATTGGTCCCAAAAGCATGATGGAACCTCTTAATCTTGCGCCATCTTTTTTGAATTCTTTGGATTTTATATAATCAAAATTGATGTGATCTGCTTGAAAAGTGAAATCTCCGGAACCATTTTTGGTAACTTTTACGCCGAAATCTCCAAGAATTTCTATTAATCTATTGACATCATGAATATCTGGAATGTTTTTTACACGAACTGGATCCTCTGTTAATAAAACAGCACAAAGTATTTGTAGAGCTTCATTTTTTGCACCTTGTGGTGTAATTTCTCCACTTAATTTTTTTCCTCCTCTTATTTGAAAACTTCCACTCATTATTTCCTTCTATTTTTATTCTGATAATTTCTTTGCTTGTTATTGCTTTTTTGGTATTTGTTTCTGTTGTTATTGTTTCCAGAATAATAGATTTTGCTTTTGTCCAGAGATTCAATGGTTGTAAGATCCAATCGATTGTCTGCCAATTCTCTTAAATGTCTAAAAATAACATCATCTGTAACGTGTTCTTTGTTATAAATGTTGTAAGATTTTTTCATATTGTTGGCAATCACTTCTATCAAAGCTTCTTTTTCATCTCCTGCTTCCAATTCTATTGCTTTTTCTATCAATTGCAGAATACTTTTACCATAAAATTTGAAATCTCCCTGCAATTGTGGATATTCCATTTTATTTGGTTTTGAATGCAATTCTTCGGTTGTAGGAAAAGGATAAGGAGAATCTACATCTAAATCCATATTGGCAAGAATGTAAATGTGATCCCAAAGTTTATGTTTATAATTTTCTTCGTCTCTTAGTTGTGGGTTTCTTTGTCCCATAAAGTCTACAATTCCGTGGCTCATTTCTGTGCGTTCTTCTTTTGTAGGTAATTCTTTGCAACGTTCTACCAATTGCTGTATTATTCTGCCATATTCTGGCATATTCAATTGGCTTCTATCTGTATTGTATTCCATGGTTACAAATATAGTGTTTTAGATTTTTTTTAAATTAATTTAAAAATTTTGCTCGTTCTTCTTGAGTTGGCATATAGCATTTTTGGTTTGCTAATTTTTGACGATTTTTAGAAATCAAATCATAAAAAGGGTTTCTAAGAAATTTTGGAAGAAAAGATAAATAGGAGAGGAGTTTGTATTTTCCGCCGATGATTCCTGCAATTTTAAAAACTGCATCGGATTTTGTGAGGTAAAATTCTTCTGGTTTCCAAAGATAAAGCGTACTAAATTCATTTAAATTTAAACCTCTTTCTTTTAAAAATGCTTGCCCGAAATTTGATTGTAAAGATGCAAAAAGAAACTGATCTTTATGGTCGTTTTTTAAAATCCATTCTACCCAAAAATTACAAAAGCCACATTCTCCATCATAAAAAAGGTAGTAATTTTGTTTTTTAGGCATTATTTATCATTAAAAGAGCTTATGTTAACTTGGTTAAATTCTAAAACCCCGAAATCTTTTTCGGCTAAAACTTTACTAGGAATTTTTCTAGAATGATCGCTTTTATCAAAATATTCTTCGCTGTATTTTTGTAAGTATATCTTATTGTTTTCATATTTAAAAGTCATGAATATGGAAATAAGTATATTGCTATCATAGCAAGATTGAGATTCAATGGTAAATAGATTTTTATCAAATACAATATTAGAATATCCTTCTGCAATGCAGTTTTCTTTATTCTCATTGATTAAAAAATTGTTTTCGTACCATAATTTCGTGGTGTTATTTTGTTCTCCAATAAATATTTTGAATGGTAGTTGGAAGTGGTTTTTTTCAAATTTTGTATTTACATTATCGTTATTATAGACAATTATTTTATCCATAATACCGTCTTGATTTATATCATACTTAAATTCATCAAAAATTTCGTCTTGATTTCTTTTTTCTTGAGAATGGAAAGTATTACTAAAAAGCAATACCATAATAAGTATTATTAACTTGTGTTTTTTCATTTTGTGTGTTTTTGTTTGTTAATAAAGAGTGTAAAAGTAAATTTTATAATTTTCACAGATTACTCAATATTTGTAAACATTGTTGTACTTCAAATATATCTATCATACTTAAGAAGTTTAGCCATCTATCGTTTCTTGTAGGCGTATATTTATTGATTATATCCACTATTTTATCTAAGTTAATTCTATCAATTCCTTCTTCTGCTGCATTTTTACATCCATATTCGTACCAATATGCCATACTCGCAATTGTTCCTTCTTTTATATTATTAATATTGTTTGCATCTATTGTTGATTTAAAATCTGGATAGTAATATTTTATAGAATTATTTATAGTGCTATATTTTTCTTTACCTGTTATTTGTATGATTCCACGACCTCTGTAATTCCAACCATCATTACTTTCTATACTTCCATTGCCTAGGTCACTTCTATTAGAATAGGCAATGTTGGCAATCATTTTTACGTTGGCACTTTGTATTTTTAAATTATTTTTCCCATAAGTAGTTTTCAAATAATCTATATTGGTAGAATTTATTTGTCCGTATTTAAATGCCAAATCATTTGGTTTGCCACTTAATTTGCCAGTTTCGCTAAATTTTGAAAAATGTACTGGTAGTTGTTCAACCCGATAATTAAGAT
>CAXYUO010000283.1:0-2817 GCA_964292185.1 uncultured Frigoriflavimonas sp. | reverse complement strand
TTACCTGAATTTATTTGTAAGATTTGTAAATGGTGATTTCATATGTAGTTATTTATTTTTTTTAAAGTCATATGGTATCGCCCAATCTTTACCTGAATTTGTTTGTAAGATTTGTAAATGGCGATTTCATATATAAATGCTATTAGTTTTGTATTAATTTAATTTTAAATCCCTTCAAAGATAATAGAAAAACTAAAAAAAAATCAATTTATATGAGAAATATATTCTAATTAGTTGAAATCTTAGTTTAGATATGAACATAAACTGGTCTATTACATATTAATAATTAAATATATAGAACCAAATATTTTTTTTAAATTTGCCGGCGATGAAAGCATTAGGAAAATTAGTAATAATAGGTGGAGCTGTAAATAAAGGCAGTTTCAGTGAGATAGATTTTGATCAAAACGTAGAAAAAAATCTCAATTTTTTTGAAAGAGGAATATTAAAAAAAATCATAGACGAATCTCGATTAAAAGAAGATTCTGTGATAGAAATTATTACTACTGCATCTCAAATTCCACAAATTGTAGGTCCAGAATACAAAAAAGCATTTGAATATTTGGGTGTGAAAACTGTAAATGTTTTGGATATTCAAAATAGAGAACAAGCCAATTCTGATGCAATTGTAGCAAGAGCAAATGCTGCAGATGTTGTGATGTTTACTGGTGGAGATCAATTGAGATTAACTTCTATTCTTGGTGGAACAATTTTTCATGATGTAATTTTAAAAAAATATCAAGAAACAGATTTTCTTTATGCAGGAACTTCTGCAGGAGCAGCTGCAGCTTCCGTAAATATGATTTACCAAGGAACAAGTGGAGAAGCTTTGCTAAAAGGTGAAATAAAAACTACGCAAGGTCTTGGTTTTATAGACAATGTAATTATAGACACCCATTTTGTACAAAGAGGTAGAATTGGTAGGCTTTTTCAAGCTGTAGTTAACAATCCAAGAACACTTGGTATTGGTTTAGGAGAAGATACCGGATTATTTATACAAAATAATATGATGGAAGCAGTTGGTTCTGGTTTGGTAATTTTGGTAGACGGAAGATTTATAAAAGATACAAACGTAACCAATATAGAACTGGGAGAACCGATTTCTATTGAAAATCTTGTGGTAAATGTATTGAGTAGATACGATGAATACAATCTTGAAACCAAAGAAATGAATATTTTCAAATCTCAAGCAAACCCTCTTCCTATCAATATTTAAATTTAAAATTTATGAAAATTATTATTCATGGTGGCTTTTTTTCTGAAAGTGATCAGGATTTGCAAACTAAAATTGCAAAACAAAATTCCTTAAAAAATATAGCCGAACAATCTTTTAATTATTTAAAGAATCATTCTGCCAAAGAGGCAGTTATTTTCGCAGTTTCACTTTTAGAAAATGATGAATTATACAACGCAGGAATTGGTTCTCAAATTCAAAGCGATGGAAAAATAAGAATGAGTGCTGCAATTATGGATGGCGAAAATGAAAAATTTTCTGGAGTAATAAATATTGAAAATGTACAAAACCCTATTTTCGTTGCAGAAAAACTAATGCAAGAAGAAGATAGAGTTTTAGGAGGTTCTGGAGCAAAATTATTCGCAAACCAACATCAATTTCCAGATTTTTCTACAGAATTACCAGCAAGAAGAAAAGAGTTTGAAGCAAAGAAAAAATCTCTCGGAACAGGAACTGTTGGTTGTGTTGCATTAGATACAAATGGCAAATTAGCGGTTGCAACTTCTACTGGAGGAAAAGGTTTTGAGTTGGTTGGAAGAATTTCAGATTCTGCCACAGTGGCAGGAAATTTCGCAAATCAGCATTGTGCAGTAAGTTGTACTGGTGTAGGAGAAGATATTGTAAGCAATGCAACTGCAGTGAAAATTGTAACCAGAGTTTCAGACGGGTTTTCTTTGGAAAATGCATTCTCAAAAACATTTACAGAATTGGCTGTTTATGATGGTTTTGCAGGTGCAATTGCAATAGATAAAGATGGAAATATCTTTCACCAAGATTCTCATCCTTCAATGGTTTTTGCCAGTTTTGATGGAGAAAATTTTGAATATTTTAAGTAAAATATTGATTAGAAACGAGATAATAGAAATTTCCTCTAAAAATTTAAGATAAGAAAGCATAGTTTGGCATAAATATTACATTAATATTGGTAACTAAAATAAATTAGTAAACATTAAAAATAAATATTATGGCATCTAAAAAAGGCGGATTATTAGCATTATTAGGATTAGGAGCATTAGCTTGGTGGAAATACAAAAATTCTACAGAAGAAGAAAAGCAAATGGTGAAAGACAAACTAAACACTGCAAAAGACAACGTGAACAAATGGGGAAATGAATTGAAAACTAAAGCAAATGAAGTTGCTTCTCAAGTGCAAGAAAAAGCGAATAGTTTTACTGAAAAAACAGAAAATACTGTAGAAGAAGTAGCAACAGATGCTAAAGAAGCAATGTAAGATTTTTCACATGTACAAAATAAAAAGTGCTTTCAATTGGAATTCATTTTTTTTGTGGCATGAATTCAATTAATAAATGCGAAAGTTAGGTATGGATAATTAGGATAAAATATTTTTTCAGAACAAAGAAAAGAAAATTAATTTAAAGAGTAAAATACCTAATCTACTTTTATCCGCTCTTCTCTATTCGCCAATTCCCACGCTGTTGCGAAAACCAATTGTGCTCTTTTTTGTAGCAATTCATAGTCTATTTTATCAGGAGTGTCGGTTGGTTTGTGATAATCTTCGTGGATGCCATCAAAATAAAAAATTACAGGAATTCCATTTTTTGCAAAATTGTAATGATCTGATC
>CAXYUO010000282.1:0-2845 GCA_964292185.1 uncultured Frigoriflavimonas sp. | reverse complement strand
CACGGTCCAGATACAGGAATTACAACTTGCCAATTGCACATGAGAATGTTCAAAGATGGAGAAACGATCCACATCGAACCTTGGAGAAGTGCCGCTTTTCCAGTAATCAAAGATTTGGTTGTAGATAGAAGTTCTTTCGATAGAGTAATGGCTGCAGGAGGTTTTATTTCTGTAAATACTTCCGGAAATACACTAGATGCAAACGCAATTCTAGTACCAAAAGAAGAAGCAGATAAAGCAATGGATGCAGCAGCTTGCATTGGTTGTGGTGCATGTGTTGCAACCTGCAAAAACGGTTCTGCAATGCTATTTGTAGGTGCAAAAGTATCTCAATTCGCACTTCTTCCACAAGGTAGAGTAGAAGCAAAAAGAAGAGTGCTAAACATGGTAACAGCAATGGACGAAGAAGGTTTCGGAAACTGCTCAAACACAGGAGCATGCGAAGTAGAATGCCCGAAAGGAATATCTTTAGAAGTAATTGCAAGAATGAACAGAGAATATTTCGTTGCAAATCTAGATAGAGGTTAATACCTTATTTTATAAAAAAATCATCCTGCAGAAATTTATTTTTTTGCAGGATTTTTTTTGCAATTTTTTATACAAAATGATTTTTTTTTGGAGCTATTTCCCGCTATCCGCTGTATCTTTTTTGCTTTGAAATCTTTTAGCAAAATCGAGAAATTAGGATTAGCAAAAAAGGATCCCGCTTCTATCGGGGCTAGAATTTTTGAGCTTTGATTTTAGTGCAGATAAAAATTAAAATGTATTGAATATTATTTTTAATCACCAAAATTCCTAAAAACACTATCTTTAGATATATTTTTACCTGTTGTGCATTTAGAACAAAAGAATTAATTACTTGAATATCAACAATTTGTATTTCCTTGATAAGCATTTGCGCCTTAGTTTACCTTAAAAACAGCATAAAATTGCTTTATTCTTTGTTTAACTTTGCGTTTAATTAAACACAAGATTAAATAAAGTTCAATGAAAATATTACGTTTTTAAGGAAAATAAAGGCGTTTCATTTATATAAGAAAAACAATTTCCTAAATGCACAACAGATATATTTTTATTTAATAATTCTAAAAATGACAACAGATTATATCATAATTGGCGCAGGAAGTTCAGGTAGTGTTTTGGCAAACCGATTAAGCACAAATGCAGAAAATGCTGTATTACTTCTGGAAGCTGGAGGAAAACCTAGTTTTGTTTCCAAAATTCCTGGTTGGTATAGTTTGCTCAATCGCAGTAAAATGGATTGGGCTTTTTCCACAGAACCACAAAAATTCGTCAACAATAGAAAAATATTTATCCCAAGAGGAAAAGCTTTAGGAGGATCTAGTTCCACAAATGCAATGGCGTATGTTCGTGGAAATGCAAAAGATTATGATGCTTGGAAAGAACTCGGAAAACAAGATTGGGATTACGCAGAAATTTTAAAATATTTTAAAAAATCCGAAAATAATCATTCTTTCAATAATGATTTCCATGGAAAAAATGGAGAATTAAACGTATCTCTCAGAAATAAATATCACAAATCTTCCTATTCTTTTATAGATGCTTGTAAAGAAATAGGATTAGATTTCAACGAAGATTATAATGGAGCTTTTCAAGAAGGAACTTCATTTTTGCAATATAATATTCATAATAATATTCGTCAAAGTACCTATGAAGCTTTTCTAAAACCAATTCATAATAGAGAAAATCTAACGATAAGAACTGGAGCAGAAGTAAAAAAAATCATCATTAAAAATGGAAAAGCAATAGGTGTAGAAATTTTCACGGGAAGAAATTCAACTGAAGAAATTTTTTGCCGAAAAGAAATAATAATTTGTGCAGGTGCAATAAAATCTCCTCAAATTTTGAAGGTTTCAGGTATTGGATCAAAAGATGAATTGAAAAAATTTAATATAGATATTGTAGAAAATATTCCTGCAGTTGGAGAAAATCTTAAAGACCATATTTGGACAGGAACAAGTGATTTTAGCAAAGAAATAGGACTAAATTCTACATTGAAAGTTTCTGGTTTTGCAAAAAATATGTACCAATATTTTAGAAATAAAGAATCTTTTTTCAATCATTCTATTATAGAAACTACTTCGTTTTTCAAATCTTCCGAAGAAAAATCGATTCCAGATTTGCAATTTCATTTTTCGCCTTTGCACATGGGAAAAGATTATAAAGCTGATATGTATAATCCTTTTTCATTACCAAAATCTAATGGACATACTATTTTAGCAATTTTATTACATCCAGAAAGTACAGGTTTTATTGGTTTAAACTCTTCTGATACTAGAGTTTCTCCAAAAATTCAACCCAATTTTTTATCAAAAGAAAACGATTTGAAAAGATTAATTTTTGGTTTGAAAAAAGCCATGAATGTTTTAGATTCAGCCCATTTTGATACAATTAGAGCATCAAAGATGAATTGGCCACCAAGAAATTCTTCGGATGATGTATATGCAGAACACACAAGGAAAACACTGGAAACACTCTATCATCCTGTTGGAACTTGCAAAATGGGAAATGATGAAAATTCTGTTGTAGATAGCAGTTTAAAGGTTCATGGTATAGAAAATTTGAGAATTGCAGATGCTTCTATCATGCCAGATATTATTACCGGAAATACAAACGCAGCATGCATGATGATTGCTGAAAAAGCAGCCGATTTAATTTTAAATAATCATTAAATTCTTGCTGCATGTAATTTTAATGTGAAATATTTTTTTTTGTTTTCATTAAATAAGCGAAGCGCCTTTGTTTTCCTTAAAACATTTTCTACCGATATTAGAGCTTGTTTAAATTTTTTATAAAAATAATTTTAACCACAAAAGGAACAAAA
>CAXYUO010000281.1:0-2859 GCA_964292185.1 uncultured Frigoriflavimonas sp. | reverse complement strand
TCAGAAGTCTCCATGAAGATTTTAATGAAAAGTAGCTGTTGCGATTATTGGGTTAATTATAACAAATATCAACATTAAAAAAATAAAAGTTGCTAAAGATTTTCTGGAAATCAGAATTCAAGCAGAAGATGTACAAATATTTGATAAAGGAAGTGGAAAGTACTCGGGATCAAAATCAAATAATAGTGATGTTTGTTTTGTTAATTATAAAGGAAGCTACAAAACTCTAAAACCAAACGAATCTATAACGTACAAAATAAATTTTAAGGATTTATATTTGCCAAGTAAAATTCTAGAAGAAGGAAACAAATATAAAATGAAATTGAGATTTGACATGATAGATTTATTGAAGGACAATGAAAAATGTATTGCAATAGATTATAAAACAGAAATTTTTGAAATCAAATATTAAAACAAAAAATCCGCGAAAATTTTCGCGGATTTTTCTTAAATCTTGATTCTTGATTCTTTCTATTAAAAAATCTCTCTCCCAGAAAAGTGAAATTGCGCTTCTATCAAAGCATTTTCGTCAGAATCTGAACCATGCACAGCATTTTCTCCGATAGATCTTGCGAACATTTTTCTGATAGTTCCTTCTGCAGCTTCTGCAGGATTTGTAGCTCCTATCAAAGTTCTAAAACTTTCTACTGCATTTTCTCCTTCTAATACTGCAGCTACAATTGGTCCAGAACTCATAAAATCTACCAATTCTCCGTAGAAAGGTCTTTCTGAATGAACTTCGTAAAATTTTTGTGCGTCTGCAACTGTAAGTTGTGTTAGTTTCAAAGCTTTGATTTTAAATCCTGCTTCAGAAATTTTTCCTAATATAGCACCAATATGTCCATCTGCAACTGCATCTGGCTTTATCATAGTGAATGTAATGTTTGTACTCATAATGTTATTTTTTGATGCCGCGAAATTACAAAAATTTTAGCATTATTTATAATTTATTTAACAGTTGAAAATATTTTTTGGCACACATATTGCAAACTTAATAATCAGATACTCATAATTAATTTGAGTTTTCATGGTTATTAGTTTTTACCCCAACTTCGGTTGGGGTTTTATTTTGTTAAATTTTGATTTAATTAAAATTATTTTTAAATAATATTTTCTATTTCCATTTACAAGCAGTATAATTGCATTATTAATTTAAAAATATATTATGAAAGAACTAGTAGAAAAAATTCACGCAGAATTTGAAACATTTAAAACAGAATCTGATTCTTTAATGGAAAAAGGTGTAAAAGCTGCAGGAGCAAGAGCAAGAAAAGCAACTTTGGAGTTGGAAAAAATGCTAAAAGAATTTAGAAAAGTTTCTATTGAAGCATCTAAAAAATAATAATTCAACAATTATTACTTAAAAAGCTGAAGTTTAACCTTCAGCTTTTTTTGTTTATCACTTTTATTTCTTCTCCATTTCATCGGCTTCTTCCATCAATTTTAAATAGGTAATATATCTGGAAGCTAAAATTTCACCATTTTCTGTTGCCTGTAAAACTGCACATTTCGGTTCGTTGATGTGAAGACAATTATAAAATTTACATTCATCACTTTTCTTGAAAATCTCTGGAAAATAATGTTGAATTTCTTCTCTCAAAACATCTATCATCGCAAATTCTCGAACTCCAGGAGTATCGATTACGCTTCCTCCAAAATCCCAAAAGTGCATTTGTGCAAATGTGGTGGTATGCTTTCCTTTCAATTGTGAGCTAGAAATTTCATTGGTTTTGATGTGCAAATTATTTTGTAATGCATTAACCAAAGTAGATTTTCCTGCACCAGAATGTCCAAAAAAAACAGAAACTTTATCTTTAATAAATTCTTGTAATATTTCTAAATTAAATTTCGAAAACGCTGAAATAGAAAGTGTTTCGTAGCCAATTTTTTGATAATCGGCTTCTATTTCTGCTACTATTTCATTTTCAGCATCACTCAACAAATCTACTTTATTAAATAATATAATCGGTTTTATATCATAAGCTTCGCAACAAGCAAGAAATCTATCTAAAAAACCGAGTGAAGTTTCAGGAAATTTTAATGTAAATAATGCACATGCAACATCAATATTAGAAGCAATAATATGTGCTTCTTTAGAAAGATTTACAGATTTTCTGATGAGATAATTTTTCCTTGCTTCTATTTTAGTAATCCAAGCTACATCATCTATTTCCAGTTGAAATTCCACAAAATCTCCAACAGCCAAAGGATTTGTAAGCCGAGATTTCATTAATTTGAATTTGCCCCGAATTCTGGCTTCATAAACGATTCCTGTATCCGAATCTTTCACTTGATACCAACTTCCGGTAGATTTTATGATTTGACCTTTCATATTTTAGAATTCTTCAAAAGAAAAATCATTATTTATTAGTATTCATCACGTTATTTTGTACTTCAACAGATTCTTCATGAATGGTTTTAAACAATTTTTCTACAAATTCTGGAGATAAATTGCTTGAATTTGCTTTTTGCAATATATATTCTGTAATTTCTTTCCAACGTTCTGGTTGAAAGATAGTTACATTATGTTTCTTCTTATAAATACCAATTTTTTCAGAGATTTTCATACGTTCTGAAAGCATTTCTATTAATTGAGAATCAAGATCAGAAATAATTGTTCTGTGATGTACTAATTGGTTTTCATCCGCAGAAATATTAGCATGTCTTACTTCTAAATTAGAAAGCAAATCACATAAAACTTCTGGCGTTATTTGTTGAGCTGCATCGCTCCAAGCTGCATCCGGATTGCAATGTGTTTCTATCATCACACCATCATAACCAAGATTTATTGCATTTTTTGATACTTCTGCTAAACCAGTTCTGTTTCCACAAATATGAGAAGGATCCATAAATAATGGT
>CAXYUO010000280.1:0-2862 GCA_964292185.1 uncultured Frigoriflavimonas sp. | reverse complement strand
TACAAATCTTACAAATAAATTCAGGTAAAGATTTGGCGATACCATATGACTTTTAAAAAAAATAAATAACTACATATGAAAATTGAAAAAATACAAGTTTTAAGAGGTCCAAAAGTTTGGAGTATCAGAAGAAGAAAACTAATACAAATGCGTTTAGACTTGGAAGAAACAGAACAAACACCAACCAAAGCAATAGAAGGTTTTCGAGAGAGAATTGAAGAATTATTACCATCACTTATATCTCACAGATGTTCTGAAGGTGTGGAAGGTGGATTTTTCACCAGAATAGAAATGGGAACATGGATGGGACATGTTATTGAACATATTGCCCTTGAAATTCAAACTTTAGCTGGAATGGATACTGGTTTCGGACGAACTAGAGAAACTAAAACTCCGGGTGTTTACAATGTAGTTTTTAGTTATTTAGAAGAAAAAGCGGGGATTTACGCAGCAGAAGAATCTGTAAAAATTGCAGAATGCTTGATGTCTGGAGAAAGTTATGATTTGGAACATTGCATTCATAGATTAAAAGAAATACGTGAAAGAGAAAGATTAGGACCTTCTACAGGAAGTATTGTTGAAGCTGCAGTTGCTAGAAATATACCATGGATTAGATTAGGAAAAAATTCTTTGGTACAACTAGGATATGGCGTAAATCAACAAAGATTTCAAGCTACAATTACAGGACTTACCAGTTCTATTGCTGTAGATATTGCTTGTAATAAAGAATTAACAAAACAAATGCTAGAAGATGCTTCAATTCCTGTTCCTTCAGGAGATATTGTAGTAGATGAAGAAGATTTGGAATATGCTATTAAGAGAATAAATTATCCGATTGTAATAAAACCATTAGACGGAAATCACGGAAAAGGTGCTTCCATCAATGTAATGGATTTTGAAGCTGCAAAAGTAGGTTTAGAACATGCTCAAAAATATTCTAGAAAAGTAATTGTTGAAAAGTTTATAACTGGTCATGATTTCAGAATTTTAGTTATTAATCATAAAATGGTAGCTGCTGCAAGAAGAGTTCCTGCCAATGTTGTAGGAGATGGAAAACTTACTATCATGCAATTAATAGATCAAGAAAATCTAAATCCAAGAAGAGGATATGGGCATGAAAATGTATTAACAGAAATAGAAATAGACAAAGATACCAACGAATTGCTAGATTTATTAAATTATACAATAGATACAATCCCACAAAAAGGAGAAATTGTTTATTTAAAATCTACTGCAAATCTTTCTACTGGAGGAACTTCTATAGATGTTACAGATATGGTGCATCCAGAAAATATCACTTTAGCAGAAAGAGTTTCAAGAATTATCGGTTTAGATGTTTGCGGAATAGATATAATGGCAGAAAATCTTACGCAACCATTAAAAGAAAGTGGTGGAGCAATTTTGGAAGTAAATGCAGCTCCTGGATTTAGAATGCATCTTGCTCCTACAGAAGGTTTGCCAAGAAATGTAGCTTCTCCTGTTGTAGATATGCTTTATCCGCAAGGAAAACCATTTAGAATTCCAATTATTGCCGTAACAGGAACCAATGGAAAAACTACAACCACAAGAATTATCTCTCATATTGTAAAAACAAATGGTTACAGAGTAGGATTCACAACTTCTGATGGTATTTATATTCAAAATACTATGCTTTCTAAAGGAGATACAACTGGACCAATTTCTGCAGAATTTGTTTTAAAAGATCCAACCGTAGAATTTGCGGTTCTAGAAACTGCAAGAGGTGGTATTTTGAGAGCTGGTTTAGGTTTCAATTCTTGTGATATTGGAGTTTTAACGAACATTAAAGAAGATCATTTGGGAATAAGTGATATTCATAATCTAAAAGATCTTTCTAAAGTGAAAAGAGTAGTTTTAGATTCTGTGAAAAAAGATGGATGGTGTGTTTTGAATGCAGATGACGAATATTCCATGAAATTATTGAATGATTTAGATTCAAAAGTTGCCATCTTTAGTTTAGATGAAAACAATATTCACATCAAACAATTTGCTAAAGAAGGAAAAGTAACTTGTGTTTACGAAGAAGGTTTTGTTACCATCAAAAAAGGAGATTGGAAAATAAGAATTGCCAAAGTTCAAAATATTCCAATTACCATGGAAGGTAAGGCTAAATTTATGATTTCTAATGTATTAGCAGCAAGTTTGGCAACTTATCTTTATGGTTTTGAAATAGAAGATATTGCAAATGCTCTTCGTACATTTATACCAAGTGCGCAATTAACTCCTGGAAGATTGAATATTTTTAAATTTAAAAACTTTAAAGTACTGATAGATTTTGCTCACAATGCATCAGGATATGAAGCGATAGAAGATTATCTTAAAAATGTAGAAGCCACCAAAAAAATTGGAATTATTTCTGGAGTGGGTGATCGCAGAGATGAAGACATCAAAGAATGTGGAAAAATAGCGGGAAGAATGTTCGATCACATTATCATTAGAAACGAAAAACATTTGCGAGGAAGAAGCGAAGAAGAAATAAATTCTTTGGTAATAGAAGGTATTCAAAGTTCTGGAAGAGATGTTACCTACGAATGTATTCCGAAAGAAATAGAAGCATTGAAACATGCCATCAATAAAGCAGAAGAAGGAAGTTTTATCACAGCTTTAAGCGATGTAATTGCCAATGCAATAGATTTGGTTCAAGAATATCAAACGAAAGAATTACAAGAATTACAAGAATTGCAAAATCAATAAGAAAAAATCAATAAGCAACTTTATAACTAAAAAA
Source organism: uncultured Frigoriflavimonas sp. (assembly GCA_964292185.1). Lineage (GTDB taxonomy): Bacteria > Bacteroidota > Bacteroidia > Flavobacteriales > Weeksellaceae > Frigoriflavimonas. The sequence continues at coordinate 116 of CAXYUO010000280.1, read as the reverse complement.
AATGCCTATCAAATTGATAGGCATTTTTTGTTTTGTATTGAATTATTTTTCACTACATGACAAAAATTTTCAATAATTGCACGAAGTCCTTTCTATAGGGATTTAGCAAGCAGTTT
>CAXYUO010000279.1:0-2865 GCA_964292185.1 uncultured Frigoriflavimonas sp. | reverse complement strand
AACCCCAAACCCCAAACCCCTTTAAACTGTTAAAAAAAATTAACAAAACCAAGTATTTTGAATCGTGTTTGTATAATTTATGTTAAATAAACGTTTAATTTTTAAGCAATTATGACGAATTTTGATTGAGGATTGTACATTTCAATAGACTCATTGTAAATAATAAATATAATTTCCCAATTCTACATATTTTAACATAATAAATGAAAGTTAGATAAATTTATTTAGAATTATTATAAATTAAATTTCAAGAAATGCAATATTTCTAAAAACAAAACTGCCTATACTTTCGAGTATAGGCAGCTTAAAATATATTAAATAAAATTTATTTCAGTTTTCTTTTTATAGAAACCTCTTCATACACTTCTAGTATATCATTCACTTCTATATCGTTGAAACCTTTGATATTCAAACCACATTCATAACCTTTGGTCACTTCTTTTACGTCATCTTTGAATCGTTTCAAACTTTCTAGTTCTCCATCGTGTTTAACAATACCATCACGAAGGATTCTAATTTTAGAATTTCTAGTAATTTTTCCTGTTAAAACCATACAACCAGCAATAGTTCCTACTTTAGAAATTTTAAAGATCTCTCTAATTTCTACATTTCCTATTACTTGTTCTTTTATTTCATCAGAAAGCATTCCTTCCATTGCTTCTTTCACTTCTTCAATCGCTGCATATATAATAGAATAAGTACGGATTTCAATTTCTTCTTTATCCGCCAATTCTTTTGCATTTACACCAGCTCTTACATTAAATCCAATAATAATTGCATCTGAAGCCGTTGCTAAATTTACATCTGATTCTGTAATTGGTCCAACTCCACTGTGAAGAATATTCACACTGATTTCTTCGGTAGAAAGTTTTTGCAATTGATCTGAAAGTGCTTCTACAGAACCATCTACATCTCCTTTTAGGATAATATTAAGTTCTTTGAATTCTCCTAATGCAATTCTTCTTCCGAGTTCTTCTAATGTTGTATGTTTTTTGGTACGTACAGAAAGTTCTCTTTGTAATTGCTCTCTTTTGGTTGCAATAGATTTTGCTTCACCTTCTTCTGAGTAAACTTTAAATTTATCTCCTGCAGTTGGTGCTCCATCTAAACCTAAAATAGTAACTGGAATAGAAGGACCTGCTTCTGTAAGATTTTTACCTCTTTCGTCCAACATGGCTTTTACTTTTCCGTGGTTTTTTCCTGCTAAAAGATAGTCTCCTACTTTAAGAGTTCCTCTTTGTACCAACATGGTTGCTACATATCCTCTTCCTTTATCTAAAGATGCTTCTATAATTACACCTTGCGCGTTTCTATTTGGATTAGCCTTCAATTCTAATATTTCTGCTTGAAGAAGTACTTTTTCTAAAAGATCATCTATATTAGTTCCCATTTTTGCAGAAATTTCTTGAGACTGCACGTTTCCACCCCATTCTTCTACAAGAATATTCATGGTAGAAAGTTGTTGACGGATATTGTCTGGGTTTGCATTCGGTTTATCTACTTTATTGATAGCAATAATCATAGGAACACCTGCAGCTTGCGCGTGAGAAATAGCTTCTTTCGTTTGTGGCATTACATCATCATCTGCAGCAATTACTACAATTACGATGTCTGTAACTTGCGCACCTCTAGCTCTCATCGCTGTAAATGCTTCGTGACCTGGTGTATCTAAAAATGAAATACGTTGTCCGTTTTCTAGTTTTACATTATATGCACCGATATGCTGTGTAATTCCACCAGATTCTCCAGCAATTACATTTGTTTTTCTAATATAATCTAAAAGAGAAGTTTTACCATGATCTACGTGTCCCATTACGGTAACGATTGGTGCTCTAGAAACTAGAGATTCTTCTGTATCTTCTTCTTCAGTTTCTGTATCTTCTAGATCTGCATCTTGGAATTCTATTTTGAAACCAAATTCATCTGCAACAAGCATTAGTGTATCTGCTTCTAATCTTTGGTTCATGGTTACCATTACACCTAAAGAAAAACATGCAGAAATAACTTCGGTAGCATTAACGTTCATCAAACTTGCTAATTCTCCTACAGTAATAAATTCTGTAACTTTTAGAGCTTGATCTTGAGCGTCTTTTTCTTGTTGAATTTCATCTTGTTCTCTACGGAAACTTCTTTTTTCTTTTCTATATTTAGAGCCTTTAGATTTCCCACCTTTGTTGGTTAGTTTTTCTAAAGTTGCTTTAATTTGATTTTTTACATCTTCTTCAGAAAGTTCTACTGGCATTACGCTTCCTCTTCTAGAACCTTGTCCTGGTCTAGAACTTCCTCCTCCTCTATTATTATTATTTCCAGCTGGTCTGTTTCCTGTTCCAGTTGCAGGTGTAGTTCCTGGTGTTCCTGGTTTTTTAGGAGCTGGTTTGTCTATTCTTTTTCTTTTCTTTTTACTTGGCTTAGGTTTTTCTACAAATTTTGAAAGATCCACTGTTTCTTTCATTATTTTCACACCTTCCAATTTTTTGTAAACCGTTTTTATAACTTCAGATTCTGTAGTTTCAGTTTTTTCTACTGGAGTTTCGGTATTTGCAACCGTTTTTCCTTCTTCTACTTTTGGTTGAATTCTTACTGAAGCAGGAGCTACAGGTTCAGGTTTTTCAACAGGCTTTTCAACTTTTGTTACTTCAGGTTTTGGCGTATTTTTTTCGCGAGTAGTTTTCTTTCTACCAGTGAGACCAGTTAGATCAATTTTATCTAAAATCTTTAGTTCTGCTTTATCATTACTTGTAGCTCTTACTACTTCTGGCTCAGCTATAACTTCTTCTGTTTTTTGTACTACTGCAACTGGTGGTGTTTCTACCACTTTTTCTACAACCTCTACTTTCTCTTCTTCTTTTACCTTTTCTATATCAT
>CAXYUO010000278.1:0-2895 GCA_964292185.1 uncultured Frigoriflavimonas sp. | reverse complement strand
ATATGTTTTTTGATTATAAAGCGTTGATAATCTTTTAAATATTAATCTTTTAATTATTAATTAGTATTTAGAGCAGATTAAACCGCATAAAAATTTGCTAAATCAAAAAAAACTGGGAGAAAAACTAATTCTATAAAGTTTAAAGTAAAAATTTAAACAGATTCTTTAAATCATTACTACTTTCAAAAAATTATCAAATTTCCTTATCTTTGTTAAAATTTAAAAACAATGAGTAAACCGATCACGGAATTTATAGAAAAATACTACCTACATTTTAATTCTGCCGCTTTGGTAGATGCTTCAAAAGGATATGTAGCACACCTAAAAGATGGTGGAAAAATGATGATTACTTTGGCTGGAGCAATGTCTACCGCAGAAATCGGAAAAATTTTAGCAGAAATGATTCGCCAAGATAAAGTGGATATTATTTCTTGTACCGGTGCAAATTTAGAGGAAGATTTAATGAATTTAGTCGCGCATTCTCACTACGAACGAGTGCCGCATTACCGAGATTTAACAGCGCAAGACGAATGGGCTTTGCTAGAAAGAGGCTTGAACAGAGTTACAGATACGTGTATTCCGGAAGAGGAAGCGTTCCGAAGATTGCAAAAACATATTGTAGAAATTTGGAAAGATGCCGAAGCAAAAGGCGAAAGATATTTTCCGCACGAATATATGTACAAAATGCTTTTATCAGGCGTTTTGGAGCAATATTACGAAATCCCGAAAGAAAACTCTTGGATGTTGGCTGCAGCAGAAAAAAACCTACCAATTGTGGTTCCAGGTTGGGAAGATTCTACCATGGGAAATATTTTCAGCAGCTATTGCATCAAAGGTGAATTACAAGCTTCTACCGTGAAATCTGGGATAGAATATATGATGTATTTGGCAGATTGGTACCCAAAAAATTCCGGTGGAAAAGGCGTTGGTTTCTTCCAAGTTGGTGGTGGAATTGCAGGCGATTTCCCGATTTGCGTAGTTCCGATGTTGTACCAAGATATGGAAATGACGGACATTCCGTTTTGGTCTTATTTCTGTCAGATTTCAGATTCCACCACCTCTTACGGTTCTTATTCTGGTGCAGTTCCGAATGAAAAAATCACTTGGGGAAAATTAGATATTACCACCCCAAAATTCATTGTAGAAAGTGATGCCACGATTTGCGCACCTTTGATGTTTTCTTATATTTTAGAGAACTCGTAGGAAGTCTCAATATACGCTCGTCATTGCGAGGAACGAAGCAATCTAATGCAGTGATTCAATTCTGAAATATTACACAAACGCCTATATTTTTAGGCGTTTTTTATTTGGGCAGCTATTTGACTTCGTCGAATGCTTATTTACTATTTTTTTATGGCAGCATTTCCGCCTTCCGTTCCCGCTTTTTTTGAACTTTGTTCGTAACCTTCAATTAAAGCTTTCGCTTTACTTTTGTTCCACTTCGTTCCACAAAAGGAGCTCCATTTAGGTTGGGCTGCGGTTGCATTGTGTTAAATCAGAGACTTGTAGAAAATACATTCTTACTTTTACATCGAAATTATCAATAATAAAAATTTGTCGAATAGTAACTTTTAAATTACCTTTGTGTGATGAAGGTTCGGAAAGTTATAGCTTTTAAACATTATTTTGAAGATTTTATTTTGAGCCAAAATACGAAGGTTCAAAACAAGATCTATAAAATTATAGAAGCAATAGAAACTTTGGAAAGAGTACCTTCAAATTACTTAAAACATATTGTCGGAACAGATGGGCTTTATGAAGCAAGAATACAACTTGGCTCAAATATCTGGAGGGTATTTTGTTTTTTTGATGGCGAAAAATTGGTGGTTTTAATGAATGCCTTTCAAAAGAAAACACAAAAAACTCCGAAAAATGAAATTGCAAAAGCTTTAAAAATTATGGCTGAATATTACGATGAAAAATCAAAAAAAAATGGAAACTAAAAGCTGGAATAAAATAAAAGATGAAATCTATGGAGAAACTGGCACGGAAAGACGTGACGAGTTAGACAGAGATTTTGCATCATTTAAAATAGGTTTATTATTAAGAAAAGCACGAGAAGAAAAACAACTCACTCAAACCGAATTAGGAAATTTAGTGGATAAAAAAAGAGAATACATCTCGAAGATAGAAAATAATGGCAGCAATCTAACGCTCAAAACTTTGTACGACATTGTAGAAAAAGGACTTGGCGGAAAAGTAAAAATCTCGATAGAAATTTAAAAATTCTAATTTAAAATTGGGGTTTTTAACTTGATGTTGAATATAGAAAGCAAGTCGGGATGTGATCATATTGCGTTAAATTTTTATTGTAAATGGAAAGTGTACCTTGTAAGTATTGCATATATTTGAACGATATAAGCAATATAAATAAAACTAAAAATGAAATTGAAAATTGAATTTCTGAAAAAATATAGCATTCTTATTTACCTGATGATTCTTATCTTTTCAGTTCTTCTCTATTTTTTATCAATGATTGGTGCAAAATACAGTTTTTATATAAGCGGAACATTCAAAATTTCGTTGATATTTATATTCTGTGGAATTTTCATTGTACCAAACTATAAAAACAAACTGATAAGTAATAATCGTATAAAAACTCTAATTTTAATCCTTTCTCTATTCATATCAATCGGTACAATTATAATCGGAATTTTAGTTTTAAAAGAGAGTTTCGAGTTTAATTATATTGATAATTTCAGTGGAATTGTTATCGGGCTTTCTTGTTTAATTCCAATGATTTTTATAGTTGTGAATGGATTAATAATAAACGGAATTGTAAAAGAACTACGGAAATAAATAGAGATTACTATAACTAAGCATTTTTTTGGGCAGCTATTCCCGCTGCGCATTCTATGATAAAAAACAAGTAAAAAATGTTAATATTTAGTAAAA
>CAXYUO010000277.1:0-2912 GCA_964292185.1 uncultured Frigoriflavimonas sp. | reverse complement strand
ATTTTTCCCAATTTTGCTTTACCTCTACTTCATCTTTCACTTCTACATCGCCGTAAATATGTGGATGACGAAATATGAGTTTTTCCGTCAAAGAATTGATGACATCAGCAATATCAAAACTATTTTTCTCCGCTCCTATTTTCGCATAAAAAACCAAATGCAACAGAACATCGCCCAATTCTTTTTTAATTTCTGGCAAATCTTCATTCAAAAGCGCATCAGAAAGTTCGTACACTTCTTCTAATGTTAAAGGGCGTAAAGTCTGCAAAGTTTGCTTTTTATCCCACGGACATTTTTCTCGCAAATCGTCCATAACATCCAATAATTTGGAAAAAGCTTCGAGTTTTTGTTCTTTGGAATTCACTTTTTATTATTTATTTAAAAATTAAATGATTGAAATATTAGCAGCGTTCAAATACTAAACTTTTTGAACGCAGAGTATTTTTATCTCATTGAAAATATTTGTTTCGCAGAGCCACTTTGTTTAGCAGTGGATTGTACTTTAATGGCTAAAAAATCAGAAAATTAATATATTGTTAAACTCTTACATTGCTAAATTGTTACATTAAATAAGTTCCACAATTTCCGTAACTTCTACATCATATCCACCAACAATTGGTTTCAAATGTGGACTTTGAGAGATTACTTTAAATTTATTGATGCCTAAATTTTTCAAAATTTGAGTTCCTATTCCGTAATCTCTGAAATTTGATGCTAAAGTTGGTCTTTGTTGAGAACCATCTTGAAAATCGATAAACTGCTGTAGTTTTCGCATGGTATTTTCAGAATTAGAAACATTATTAATGAAGATAATTGCTCCTTTTCCTTCTGCATTAATCATTTCTGTTACTTTTTCTATCATCGGTTTTTCGCCATTTGTCAATCTGCTCAATACATCAAAATAAGAATTGGAAGCTTGAACTCTTACCAAAACTGGTTCGTTTACAGACCAAGTTCCTTTGGTTAATGCGAAATGGATTTGCTCGTTATTGGTAGTTTCTTTGAAGGCAAAAAAATCAAAATCTCCGTAGAAAGTTTTCACTTTTCGCTCTTCAATTCTTTCTATTAAATCTCCTTTTTTCAATTGATAATGAATTAAATCTTCAATTGAAACTATTTTTAAATCATGTTTTTCTGCAATTTCAAATAAATCTGGAAGTCTTGCCATTGTTCCGTCATCATTCATAATTTCGCAAATTACACCACCAGGTTTTAATCCTGCTAAAACGGTAAGATCAATTGCAGCTTCTGTATGACCAGCTCTTTTCAAAACGCCACCTTTTTTCGCTCGTAACGGAAAAATATGACCAGGTCTCATAAAATCTGATGGTTTTGTGCTTTCATCCATCAAAGCAAGAATGGTTTGAGAACGATCGCTTGCAGAAATTCCTGTAGAAACGCCTTCACCAAGCAAATCTATAGAAACCGTGAATGCAGTTTCTTTCGGATCACTACTTCTGCGAACCATGATGTCTAAATCTAAAGCTTCACATCTTTCTTCCGTAATTGGTGTACAAATTAAACCTCTTCCATAAATCGTCATAAAATTGATAATTTCTGGTGTTGTTAGTTCAGCAGCAGAAAGAAAATCACCTTCATTTTCTCTGTTTTCGTCATCTACAACGATGATTATTTTGCCATCTTGCAAATCTTTTATAGCTTCTGGTATTGTATTTAGTTTTCTATCAGACATTGTTTTTACTTTAATTGCAAATGTACGATTTTAAGAAGGTAAATTGAAAATTTACACTAAATTTGCTCGTTCATACAAATATCTTTTTAATGATTTTCAAAACTGTTGACAATAAGCCAAAAAATAAATTTACCATTGGTAAACTACTAAGTATATTATTTATAGTAAACCAATTAATAATTCTTGGAATGGTTGTAGTTGCCTATCTACCTCAATATTATAGAACTAGAGATGTAATTTTACAGACGACATTCGGTTTTAATATCTTTACAATAGTTATTTTATTATTTAGTGCGATAAATTATATGTTTTTTAGATCAAAGAGTAAAAAATATGTTGGTAATTTAGAATTTAAGGAAAATGATATTATACTAAATGCTACAAATTATCCATTATCGGAAATAGAACATTTAAGATTTAAGGGAAATGATATTCGTGGTGAATTTCGAGGTTTCTTTTCTAAAGGTTTTGATAATCAACTATTTATTACTCGAAAAAATGGTAATGAGATTTCTGCATATTTTGAACAAACTACAGAGAAAAATTTAAAAAACGCCGAAGAATTATTGAAAAAATATCATCAAAACGGAATTCTATCTGAAGCTAATTTAGAAAGTATTATGACGAATTCTAATTACTATTAAATCTAAATAATTAGATAAAAACTTTGTCAAAGATTTTTAACTTTGACAAAGTGCTGAAAAAAACTCTAAGCGTCAATCAATTTCTGAATATCAAATTTCGTCATTTGCATAAAAGCGTACATTACTTTTGGTGCTTTTTCTGGATCGTTCATCAATTCTCCCAAAATTGAAGGTACAATTTGCCAAGAAACTCCAAATTGATCTACCAACCAACCACATTTTTCATATTTTCCTCCTGCTCCCAATTTTTCCCAATAATGATCTATTTCTTCTTGTGTATCGCAAGAAATAACGTAAGAATTTGCAGGAGAAAATTGATACATTGGTCCGCCATTTAATGCCATAAATTTTGTTTCATTCAATTCAAAAACAACTACCATTGGATTTTCTGATAGTATTTTTGAAATTTTGAAAACCGAGCAATAAAAATCTGCGGCTTGTTTTGCTTTGCCATCAAACCAAAGACATGGGAAAAGTTTGTTTGTCATTTTTTTTAATTAATTTGAGAGAAATGAACACTCTTTTTGTCATGCTGAAAGCAACAACGCGCCATAATAAAACTGCTCGATTCCTAC
>CAXYUO010000276.1:0-2915 GCA_964292185.1 uncultured Frigoriflavimonas sp. | reverse complement strand
AGGGTGAAGATTATGTTTTCGTGAATGGTGGAAAAGTGAAAACCGAATGGAAAACGTTGGATTGGGTGAAAAAGGTCGTAGATTTTGGAGCGGGAGAAATTTTACTCACTTCCATGGATTTTGATGGAACCAAAAATGGATTTGACCATCGAATGTTACAAAACATTTCAGCAATTTGTCAACTTCCGATCATCGCTTCTGGAGGTGCGGGAAAAATGGAACATTTCACTGATGTTTTTACAAAAACTACTGTTACAGGAGCTTTGGCTGCAAGTATTTTTCACTTTAACGAAATTGAAATCTCTGACTTGAAAGAAAATTTAAAACAAAATAAAATAGCAATACGATGAACCTCGATTATACAAAAGGGAATGGATTAATTCCTGCAATCATTCAAGACAGCCGCACTCAACAGGTTTTGATGCTGGGTTATATGAATGAAGACGCCTTCAATTTAACCCAAAAAGACGGGAGAGTTCATTTTTTTAGCCGAACAAAAAATAGAATTTGGTTGAAAGGCGAAACTTCTGAAAATTATTTATATGTAAAAAGCATCAAAAAAGATTGTGATTCTGATGCACTTGTAATTCAAGTAAAACCTGCCGGAAATGTTTGTCATACCGGAAGTTTTAGCTGTTTTGAGGAGAAAAATTCTAAAGGATTTTTATACGAATTGGAAGAAACAATTTCTGAACGAATAGACCAGAAAATCGAAAAATCTTATACGTATGATTTGTACCAAAGAGGCATGAATAAAATGGCACAGAAAGTAGGAGAAGAAGCGGTAGAATTAGTGATAGAAGCAAAAGATGATAATAATGAATTGTTTAAAAATGAAGCTGCTGATTTGCTGTATCACTTTCTAATTTTATTGAAAGCAAAAAATTTAAGTTTAACAAAAATCGAAGAAGTTTTGATGGAACGAAGCAAAAAATAAATTTAATTTTAATGAAAAACCTCGCTTTAAAAAGCGAGGTTAATTGTAATTTATTCTGGTTTGAAACTATCTTTTAAAGTTACAGTTTGATTAAAAACCAATTCATTTTCTGTAGAATCTCGATCTTTGGTGAAATATCCCAAACGTTGAAATTGCAAAGGTTGTTCAATTTCTACGTCTGCCAAAGCTGGTTCTGCAAAACCATTGATAATTTCCATAGAATCTGGATTTACAAATTCTAAAAAGTCGGTTTCTTTTTCTGCATCTGGCTGTTCTACGGTGAAAAGTCGGTTGTACATTCTCACTTTTATTGGCAAAGCGTGTTTTGCAGAAACCCAATGAAGCGTTCCTTTTACTTTTCTTAAACTTTCTTCGGTACCGCTTCCAGATTTAGATTTTTCGTCGTAAGTAGCGTAAATAGTAGTTATTTCGCCATTTTCATCTTTATCTACACGTTCTGCTTTGATGATGTAACCCGATTTCAAACGAACTTCTCCACCTAATTTTAATCTGAAAAATTTTTTGTTGGCTTCTTCTTTGAAATCTTCTTTTTCAATATACAATTCTCGGCTGAATGGAACTTTTCGCATTCCAGCTTCTTCCAATTCTTGATTATTTTCAGTTTCCAACCATTCTTCTTGATCTGCTGGATAATTTTCTATAATTAATTTCACAGGATCCAAAACAGCCATCATTCTATTCGCAATTTTATTCAAATCTTCGCGAACACAAAATTCTAAAAGTGCAATGTCTATTAGGTTTTCACGTTTTGCAACTCCTACTTTTTCGATAAAATTTTTGATAGAAGTTGGAGTGTAACCTTTTCTACGCATTCCAGAAATTGTTGGCATTCTTGGATCGTCCCAACCTGTTACCACATTTTCTGCAACTAATCTTTGCAATTTTCTTTTACTTGTAATTAAATAAGAAACGTTCATTCTTGCAAATTCTCTTTGCTTATTCCTGGTCGCATTTTCATTATAAACTTGATCCAAATACCAATCATACAAAGGACGGTGATTTTCAAATTCTAAAGAACATAAAGAGTGAGAAATTTGCTCTAAATAATCGCTTTCACCATGTGCCCAATCGTACATTGGATAGATTTTCCAAGTATCTCCAGTTCTATGATGTGCACGTTTCAAAATCCGGTACATTACAGGATCTCGCATGTTCATATTCGGAGATTTCATGTCTATTTTGGCTCTCAAACTCATGCTTCCTTCAGGAAAGTCGCCGTTTTTCATTTTTTCAAAAAGTTCTAAACTTTCCTCAATTGGTCGGTTTCTAAAAGATGATTCTACTCCATCTTCAAAAGGATTTTTTCTTTGCTCTGTAATTTCCGTAGAAGCTTGCTCATCTATATATGCTGTTCCGTTTTTAATCATTTCTACAGCCCAATCATACAATTGCTGGAAATAATCTGAGGCATACAATTCTTGATCGTACTTGAAACCCAACCAATCGATATCTTTTTTGATGGAATCTACAAATTCTTGCTCTTCTTTTTCAGGATTTGTATCATCAAAACGCAGATTTACAGGTGCTCCATATTTTTCGCCCAAACCAAAATTGATACAAATCGCTTTTGTATGACCAACATGAAGATATCCGTTTGGTTCTGGCGGAAATCTGAAACGCAATTTATCTTTAGATAAACCGTTTGCTAAATCTTCTTCTATAATTTGCTCAATAAAATTGAGTGATTTTTTTTCTTCTTCCATTGGATTGTTCATAGTGCAAATTTAAACAATTTTTTAATTTTTTTTGAATTTTCAAATGCCATACTAATTTCAATTTTATTAATTACATATATTTTAAAAATTACACTATTAATTCAGCTAAATATTTATAAAAAAATGTAATTTTGCGGCTTAGAATATTTTATAAAAATGAAAAAAAACATTCTATTATTACCACTGATTTGTTTTATCAGTTTAACCTGCGCTCAAAAAAAAGTAGGAGATGCTACTAAAGA
>CAXYUO010000275.1:0-2927 GCA_964292185.1 uncultured Frigoriflavimonas sp. | reverse complement strand
CCTTAAAATAGTTTATACAAATATCAGAAAAAATTTGGAAATTAACACAGTATCTCGTATTTTTTGGCTAAAACCTCTAAAGTGCTTCGCTCTTTTAACGCTTCCAAAACAACTTTTGTTTTAAAATCTTTACTGAAATTCCTTCTAATTTTTGACATATTTTTAAAATTTAAAATTACTAATTTTATATCTTAAATTGCTGTCCTAATTTTGGGGGATAGCATAATCCGAAGTTTTTGCCACATGGCTTGCAGCTGGAGCTCCAACATTGATAGAAAAATAATTTTTAAAAGCTGAGTTTTAAATTTAGTAATCTTTTAAAACAATGTTCCTTGAATTGGATCCAGTTGAATTGCCGAAAAACCATATTTTGGAGCGATTTCTTTTCCATTTAGCCAATCATTAAAATCTTTATCTGTTGTCAAACTATATGGTATTCTTAGTTTTGTGTTGTGAATTTCTTGCATTATTCCTTTCGCTTCTGTAGTGATGATGGTGTAGGTTTTTATATCTTCATGCAAATCGTATAATCCTGCAAAAGCGAACAATTCTTCATTAAAGCCAATTTCATATTTTATTTTTTGCTTGCCAATATGTTTCCATTCATAAAAACCATTGACCAAAATAATGCATCTATTTTCTAATATATTTTTGAATGATGGTTTTTCTTTTAGCGTTTCTAGCCTTGCATTCAGCGTATTTTTTCTATCAAAATTTTCTTTTGCCCAAGCTGGTTTCAATCCCCAATTGATCATTTGTATTGTAGAAGCATCTTCTTTGGTAATAATTGGCGTGTTTGGAAACTCGAAACCGTTGTAATGTGAACTGGGTTGAAATAATTTGATGTCCTCAAATTTTGCATCAAATCTGTTTTCTATTTGCTGTGCGGTTTTAGATTGTTTGGAGTGAAAACACATTTATAAATCTCGTATTAGATGTTTCACAACGCCTAAGCAAATCAAAGTATCATCTTCTTCTACATTGATGTTTGGGAAATCTACATTATCTGCTGTGAGTTGTTTTTTTTCTTTATTCAATCTTTTTACGGTGAAATCTGTATTGTTTACAGATACAATTCCGATGTGATCATTTTCAAATGTTTTGTCAGATTTTACCACCAAAATATCTCCAATATGCAAAGTGGGATACATAGAATTTCCTGCAACTTTTATAAGGTAGGTAGATTCTGGATTTTGCAAATATTTCTCGTCCAAACTTAGCGGAATTTCTTTAAAATCTTCTGCAGGACTAGGAAATCCAGCTTGCACACCTTCTTCATAATATTTCACATACACTTTGCTATTCTCTATTTTGAAAGGGAGATTAATGAGTTCTTTGCCGAATTTTGGTAAACTTATAATTTTCATTCTACTTCTAATAATTCTTTCCAATCTGTGGTGTATCTTTTTGATAAATTTTCTTGTCGCATCACCCAAGTTTTTGGTATGTTTTGACTTGCTAATTTAATATTTTTTTTGCCCATTTTCAAATTTAATGCATCCATGGTTTGCATCAATTCTTTGTGTTTTGGGTTTTCATTTTCAAATAGATTTTGCTGAATTATGTTTTCTGGTACAAATCCCATTACAATCACTCCTGCTTTTTTGTAGGCAAATCCTTTCTTGAAGATGGCTTCTAAACCAATTATAGCATATTTACTTATCGTAATATCTGAGTTGGAAGCATACGGAAGTTGTATCACGATATTTTTACTGTATTGTGCTTGGTCTTTTTTGTGAAAATTGGTGTGTACAAATACCATTATCGCATTGCAGGCAGATTTTTGTTTTCTCAATTTCTCTGCACAACTGCTAGAAAAAGTGCTCACTCTTTCTCTCAAATCTTCTAATTCGGTAAGGTTTTTTGCAAAACTTCTTGTTGTCGCAATGTTTTTTTTGCTTTTTATTTCATCTAATTTTAAGGTTGGAATTCCTTCCAATTCTTTTTTTAACCTTAAACCAACTACAGAAAATTCTTGTCGCACGTAATTATCAGAAAGTAGTGTGAAATCATATGCTGTAAAAACGTCTATTGCTATTAGTTTTTTAGAAAACTGCCTTCCAATTCCCCAAACGTCTTCAATTTTTGTCCATTTTAGGGCTTTTATTCTTTTTTCTTCGGTATCTAATACATAAACGCTATTTGTTTTTTCAGGAAATTTTTTAGCAATTTTATTGGCAACTTTAGAAAGAGCTTTGCTTGGTGCAATTCCTACACTTATTGGTATTTGTGTAGATTGTTTCACGTCTTTCACCATTTGAAGCCCATGTTTTTCTAAATCAAATTTATCAAATCCTTTGAATTGTAAAAATGCTTCATCAATAGAATAGACTTCTATATCTGGAGAAAAATTGCTCAAAATACTCATCACACGATTACTAATATCGCCATACAAAGGATAATTAGAAGAAAATACATGAATATTGTTTTCTTTAAAAATGTCTTTATATTTAAAAAAAACAGCTCCCATTGGTACAAAAGCTTTTGCTTCATTGCTTCTTGCAATCACGCAACCATCATTATTTGATAAAATAGCAATGGCTTTTCCAATCAATTTCGGATTGAAAACTCTTTCACAAGAGGCATAAAAATTATTACAATCTATTAGAGCAAACATGGTATTTTCAGGGATTTTATTTTAATATTTCATCAAAAAAAAGACCGTTTTAAAGCGATCTTTTCATTTTTAATAATAATTAAACTCTACTTTTTTGGAGGATAGTTTGCCATTATTTCAGCAACTATTTCTGGAATTTGTCTTTGTTTTGCGTTAGGAGAATCTACGGAAATTCCACTTCCCATTCCTTGCCAAATCAATTTTTGAGTTCTCGCATCTATCAAATCCAAAATCAATGCTCCTTGGTTGTAATTAGAAGTCCAAGTTCTGTTCATTCCTATTCCATAACCAAAAGGTCCACCCCAACCAA
>CAXYUO010000274.1:0-2950 GCA_964292185.1 uncultured Frigoriflavimonas sp. | reverse complement strand
ATTATTGACTTTTATTCAACAAAACAATAACTTTGCAAACATAGGAGGCATTAAGGTTCATTAAGTTTAAGACTAAATTTTTACGAAGACAAATCTTAATAGTAAATTTATCCAAGTTCATCATTAATAATCGCTGCACAAATCGCAGGTATTTCCCAATGTCCATTGTGTCCGCAATCTAAAAGATAAGATTTTATATTTTTTTTATTGGGTAAATTTTTCAGCGTTTTTTCAGAATTTACAGCATTGTCGAATTTTCCAGCTATTACCAGAATTTTTCCTTCAAAATTTTCTAAAATCGCCAATTTATCAGTTCGCTCTTTCATACCTTTTTGAGCTGCCAAAACACCATTATTGTTGGTAGAAAGAGCAATTTCTTTCGCTAAATTTATTTTTTCTTGTAAATTTTCTCTTTCATTTTCACTGAAAAAATTAGGAATTCCAGCGTTTACATACGTTCTGAAATTTTCTTTGATGATGCGTAAACTTTTTTCTCGAAGTACTTTCTTCTCAGAATCATCAGCAAAATAGGTGGAGAAAAAAAGCGTTAAACTTTTCAATTTTTTCGGGAATTTTTCTGCAAAAGCTAAAGAAACATAACCTCCCATAGAATGTCCGAGAAGATGAAATTTTTCTATTTTTAAATAATCTAAAACTTCATTCACTTTTTCTGCCATCATTTCCATCGTGTGAATTTCAGAGAAAATTTCACTTTTACCGTGACCAGGAAGATCAATTTTCATGAGTTTGAATTTTTTGCAAAGTTCAGTTTCCATTTCTTCCCAGATGAAAAGATTTTCCATAAAACCGTGAAGTAGCACCAAAGTTTCTTTTTCTGTTCCTTTTATTTCAAAATTCAGCATAAAATTTTATTTAAAATGTATATCGATGTAATCTACAAAGCCTTCTCCATTTACCATATCTTGCAATCTCCAATATTGTGCATTTCCTTTTGCTTGGAAGGTTTTTTTGCCTTTTCTGGTATAAGGTTTTCCGTTTTCGGCAATATTTTGGGTTATTTCTCCATCGAAATTTAAGTAAGGTTCGGTTATCAATTCGCCGTTTCCTTTTATGCTAATTGTGTTTTTACCAGAAGTTGCAGATCCTGAAATTTCATATTCATCTCTACCCATTTTTTTGAAATTCGCAACTCCTTTTAAGGTTGAAATTCCATCAGAAGACATTGTAAAAGTATGATTTCCAGATAGATCTTTGTACAAGTTCTTGTCGTTTTTCAATTTTATTTTTTCATTGATTTTTGTTCTAGCAGCATTGATAGAATCTATTTCACGTGTTTTTTCTGCCGCAATTTTTCTCTCGTATTCTTCTTTATTATTACAAGAAATCATCAAGGTAAAACCTACAATTAATAGGATTATTTTTTTCATTTTAAGATATTTTTAGCAGTTTAATTTTTTATCATCTATTCGTCTATTTTCTTCTCATCTTATTTAATAAATTCCAAAACTCCCCAAAGTGAAAGTAAACTTACTGAAATCCACAAACTTACTCCCAAAATTACAGGCTTCCATCCCATTTTGGCAAATTTATCCAAAGATAAACCAGTTCCGATAAGAAATAATGCCAATTTCAAAGCTGTTTTCGAGAAATTGAATATATATGGAGAAATAGTTTCTAAAAAAGGAAGGTAAGTATTAAGAACAATTGCCAATATAAAAAACCCGATAAACAATGGGAATTTCACTTTGGTTTCGCTTTTATTAATTAATGAAAAAATGATTGCAATAGGAATTATCCAAAGTGCTCTTGCCAATTTTACGGTTGTTGCAACATGCAATGCTACATCACCAAATTTACTTGCAGCACCTACAACAGAACTTGTATCGTGAATTGCAATTGCCGCCCAAATTCCAAATTGATTTTGAGAAAGCCCGAAATATGTTCCGATGGATGGAAATATAATTAATGCAACTGAATTTAATAAAAAAACAATACCTAAAGCTACAGAATTTTGGCTATTATTTGCTTTGATAATCGGTGAAATTGCAGCAATTGCACTTCCACCACAAATGGCAGTTCCAACAGTTATTAATTCTGAAATTTTTTGATCTATTTTCAAAATTTTGCCAAAAATAATACCAACGATAAATACAAATGCAATGCTAGAAACCGTAAATACAAAACCACTACTTCCAGCTTCTACAGCAGTTTTTAGATTGATTCCGAAGCCTAAACCTACGATGGAATATTGCAAAATTTTCTTCGTGTAATCTCCAGATTTTTCTATGGTAGTTTTAAAAACATTAATGAAAATAATTCCCATTACCAAAGCAATTGGAGGCGAAATAAATGGAAAAAGTGAAAGAATTGCTAGCAAATAGAAGATAATATTTGCCGTTTTTTTGTCTATTGTCATTTTTATAAATCTGAAAGTAGCGAAGTTAGTTATTTTCTAAATAATTTCTATATTCCAAGATAATATTTACCTTTGAAAAATTCAAATCAAAAAAAATATTTTAAATGAAAAAATCTATATTAATACTATCAGTTTTACTTTTTACTTTACAATGTAGTTCTCCAAAAGCTGTAGAAAATAGCAACGAAAAAACGGAATTGAGCATTAAAAAACAAGTTGAGAACGGAGCTTTTTTGGTAGATGTAAGATCACCAGAAGAATTTGCCGAAGGAAGTTTTCCTGGAGCTGTAAATATTCCTTTGAGCGAGGTAGAAAGTAGAGTAGAAGAATTTAAAAATAATCCATCTGTTGTCGTTTTTTGTCGTTCTGGAAATAGAAGTTCTCAAGCGAAAGAAATTTTAGAATCCAAAGGAATTCAACATATTTCTAACGGCATTAATGTAAAAAACATGGAAGAAGAAATGAAATAAATATATAAACAAATAATCCGTCTCGTAAAAACACGAAACGGATTATTTTTGCTAATTGCTAATTGCTAATTGCTAATTGCTAATTGCTAATTGCTAATTGCTA
>CAXYUO010000273.1:0-3008 GCA_964292185.1 uncultured Frigoriflavimonas sp. | reverse complement strand
ATTATGATTGAATTAGATTTAAATAGAGAATATTCGTGCATTCGTGGCAAAAAAAATCAAGCATTCGTCTGCAAAACGGATAGTCAAATTGTAAAATGAATTAGCGAACCTTTGGTTTGTGGTTTTAATACAATTTTAAACAGGTTCTAAATCCTTCCTTTTTGGAGGGATTTTTTTTTGAATTTCTAAAGTATATATTTCTAATGCTTATTTTTAGAAAAGACTTTCTTTCCTATTTGAAAAAGAAAAACAGCAATTGCTCCAATTACTAAACCTAGAATAAAATCTTTAATTGTAGGTGGCCAACTTTCTAATAAATGATGGAAAAAATCGATATTATGAGAGAAAATTCCGCCAGAAACAAGCAACAAAGCCAATGTTCCAACTATACTTAAACCTTTGATTACAAAAGGTAATGCATTCACTAAAAAATCTCCTAATTTTCTTTTAAAACTCGTATCGTTTTTGCTTTTTTTGATGAGATGATAACCGGCTTCGTCCATTCTTACAATTAACGCAACAATACCATAAACACCTACAGTTGCTAGTATTGCAATTGAAGAAACAACTAATATTTGTTCCATCAAAGGTTCGTTTACAACAGTGCTCATCGCAATAATAATAATTTCTACAGACAAAATAAAATCTGTAACAATGGCAGATCTTACCCTTGTTTTTTCTAGAGCTAGAATTTCTTCTTCGGTTTCTACTTCCAAAATTTCAGCTTTTTCTTCTGCAGGATGTGGTACCAAAACTTCATAAATTTTCTCGACACCTTCAAAAGCTAAATATACACCTCCAATTATCAAGATTATTGACAATGCATTTGGTAAAAATGCACTCAGAAGAAATGCGAAAGGTAGAATTATCAATTTATTTAAAAGAGAACCTTTTGTAATAGCCCATAAAACTGGAATTTCTCTTTTCGAGGCAAATCCTGATGCTTTTTCTGCATTTACAGCCAAATCGTCACCAAGAATACCTGCTGTTTTTTTTGCAGCTATTTTGCTCATCATTGCTACATCATCCAATAATACTGCAATATCATCTAAAACTGCGAAAAATCCTGAAGCCATATTTATAATTTTTTCAAAGATAATTTTTAAATGAATTTCTCACAAATATAATTTACAGATGATAGAAAATAGACTTTTAGATAAGTTCTAATTAATTATTAATAAAATGATTATCAAGCGTTTGCTTATAAAAATATTTCATTTATTCTTTTCAGCTACTTTATAGATAAAAAAAGACGTTCCAATTGGAACGTTTTATATTTATAAATTTCTGTTTCAATGGGTTTTACCCATTGCTTTATTAAATCGCCACTTCGTGGCTTAAGAAAATAAAATTTTAGAATCCTAGATCTCCATTCACTTCTCTTACTGCTTTTGCGGCAGTTGCGAATTTTTCTTTTTCAGAATCTGTTAAGCTTATTTCTACAATTTTTTCGATTCCATTTTCTCCTATAATACATGGAACTCCTAAACAAATATCGCTTTCGCCATATTCTCCATCCAACATTACAGAACAAGGAACCATTTTTTTCTGATCGCAAACTATTGCTTGTACCAAAACTGAAACTGCTGCTCCAGGTGCATACCAAGCTGAAGTTCCCAATAATTTCGTAAGCGTTGCTCCACCAACTTTCGTAGATTCTTCTACTTCAGCCAATTTTTCTGCACTCAAAAATTCTGAAACAGAAACTCCATTTCTTGTTGCTTTGCTTGTTAATGGTAACATTCCTGTATCACTGTGAGCTGCCAAAACCATTCCATCTACATCAGAAATTGGGCAATCTAAAGCTTCTGCCAATCTGTATTTGAAACGTGCAGAATCTAAAGCTCCACCCATTCCAATTATTCTTTCTTTTGGTAAACCAGATGTTTTGTGAACCAAATAAGCCATTGTATCCATTGGATTAGAAACTACGATGATGATTACATTTGGAGAATGTTTCACCAAATTTGCGGTAACATCTTTCACAATTCCCGCATTGATGCCGATTAATTCTTCTCTCGTCATTCCTGGTTTTCTTGGGATTCCAGAAGTGATAACTGCTACTTTTGAGCCTGCAGTTTTAGAATAATCTCCGGTTGTTCCGGTAATTTTGGTATCAAAACCATTTAGAGATGCAGTTTGCATCAAATCCATTGCTTTTCCTTCTGCAAATCCTTCTTTGATGTCTACCAAGACAACTTCAGAATTAAAATTTTTCATTGCAATGTACTCTGCACAACTTGCACCAACTGCTCCTGCTCCAACTACTGTTACTTTCATATTTAAATTTTTATTATTTTTTGTTTATTGTTTTTTATGGAAATATGAAACCCTTTGTTTTCATATTTTTTTTATCGAATTTCAAATTTACGAAATGTAAAAGATTTAAACAATTTTTATTTAGTTCATGACAAAAAAACAAATATAATTCATGAAAATACTAAACATTTTATTTAAAAACCACAAATCGAAAATTAGCTGATTTATTTAAAAAGTTTTTGACATTTCTCACAAACATAGGTTTTGCGTTTTACTTTTCCCATTTCTGCTATCAAAAGTTCCTTTTTATCTTTCGGGCAAATCTTTTTACCATAAATTAATGCAGCTTCTTTTACATTTCCTGATTTCATTAGATTTAAAAATTCTTCAGAATAATCTACCACCATTTTTAAAAGAAATATTAATTTCTTCTCAGGAATTGCATTAATTATACTTTCAGGGTGAATTTTTGCATGATACAAAGTTTCTATTCTAATGATATTTCCTACACCTGCGAAAATATTTTGATCCATCAAAACATCGCCAATCGTTTGATTAGAATAGTTAGTTTGTAATTCATTTAAAACAAAATCTGCATCGAATTCAGGTTTTAGAATATCCGTTTTAAAATTGAAATAATCTGTTGGTTTTCCAGTATAAAATTTAGTTTTAGTAACATAAAAATTAATTTCAGAATCTGCAAAATGAAGGGCAAAACTGGCATTTACCTTTTTTCTATCATTCACAAC
>CAXYUO010000272.1:0-3027 GCA_964292185.1 uncultured Frigoriflavimonas sp. | reverse complement strand
GAAGTTTTCTAAACCAGAATTTATACAAAAGTTCCCAAATGATTATTTTTCTAAAGAAGAGAAAGGTTGGAAAGTAGAAAAAGTTATGTTGGAAAAGATTCAAGAACCTAGAACCGAAAATCATGATAATAACAAATCAAATCTTGATTCTAATTTCTTGAATCTTGGTTCTTTAAAAGCTGGAAATTACAAACTCGAACTCTTTAACATTGAAGGAAAAGATACCATCAAAACTGAAAAAACATTTGAAGTTTATGATAAAAAATTCTTGTCAGATTCTCAAAAACCATTCTTAAAAATCATCAATCCGAAAGTAGAGTATAAGCGAACTGAGAAAGCAAAAATCTATGTTTATTCGGCAATTCCAGAAGCTTTAGTAAACATTTATGTTCAAAATGGAAATGGAGAAACTGCAACGGAACAAAGAAAATTTAAAAATGGACTTTTAGAATATGAACTTGTCTTCCCGAAAGATGAAAGCATCGATCAAATCAATTTGCAGTTTCAATTGGTCGCTTATAATGAAGTGAAAACAGAATCTGTAAATTTGATGATTGCTTCCGACAAAAAACCGTTGCGAATTGAAACTGTGACTTTTCGGGATAAATTGCAACCCGGACAAAAAGAAAAATGGACGGTAAAATTTTTGGGAGAAGACAAAGAGAAAGTCAATGCCGAAGTTTTGGCGAATATGTATGATAAATCTTTGGATCAGTTTGCGAGCAATTCTTATACTTGGCAAAAAATTTATCAAAGAGTTTTCAAACTCAATTCTTATGGAATTAATGAAAATTTGGCTCAAGAAAATTACAGCAAAAGAATTCAATATTTGAATCAGAAATTTGTGAGGATTCCAGATTTTTCTTGGAATGATTATTCTTTTTTTAATAGTTTACAAGGTTCAGCTCCTGGTATAGTTGTTAATTCTCCTGGTTCTTCGAAAAGTGATACACTTATAAATAAAGAAAAACAACTTGAACAAGTTGTAGTATTGGGTTATAGTAAAACGGTTACTAAAAGAGCCAAAACAGCAAGTTCAGTACAAGAAATTAGTGATTCAGATGGTGTTTTAGATAAAAATGATGGTGAACAAACAGATTTAAATAAAATAAAAGTTCGTCAAAATCTAAACGAAACCGCTTTCTTTTATCCTAATTTAATGACAGACGAAAATGGAAATGTAAGTTTTGAATTTACTTCTCCAGAAGCTTTAACACAATGGAAATTGATGTTTCTCGCTCATACAAAAGATGCGAGAAGTGCAACTTTAGAAAAATCGGTGGTTACGCAAAAAGAGTTTTCTGTAACACCCAATTATCCAAGATTTTTACGAGAAGGTGATGAATTAAATCTTCAATCAAAACTTTCCAGTTTGGTTGATAAAAAGTTGAATGGAACTGCACAATTGCAAATTTTAGATGCTTTTACCAATGAAAACATCACCGATAAATTCGTGAAAATTGGTGAAGATTCGCGTGAATTTGTGTTAGAAGAAAATGGAAATTCCGTAGTCAATTGGAAAGTGAAAGTTCCAAATGATGTTTCTTCAATGATTATTAAAGTTGTAGCAAAAGCAGGCGATTTTTCTGATGGAGAACAAAAAGCAATCGCCGTTTTACCAAACAGAATGTTGGTTACCGATGCAGTTCCAATCTTCGTGAAAGAAGGTCAAACCAAAACTTTTGTCTTAGAAAATTTAGCCAAAAATACGTCGAAAACGGCTGCGAATTATTCCAATACGTTAGAATTAACGACCAATCCGATTTGGGAATTGATGTTTGCATTGCCAAGTTTGAAAAACGACACCAACAATTCTGCGGATGTGGTTTTCAATAAATGGTTCGCCGATGTTTTGGCATCCGAAATTTTCAAAGCCAATCCGAAATTAAAAGCAGTTTTCGAGGAATATCAAAGCAAAGGTTTGCTAACTTCTAATCTGGAAAAAAACCAAGAATTGAAACAATTATTGCTCGAAGAAACACCATGGATTTTGGAAAGCAAAAGCGAAACCGAGCAAATGGAAAAACTCGCAAGATTATTTGATGCGAATACCATGAAAAATTCCATTCAAAATGATTGGAGCGAATTGCAGAAATTGCAAAATCCAGATGGTGGATTTTCTTGGGTTGCAGGTTATCCGAGTTCCTATTACAACTCGCTTTACATCTTGAAAAATTTAGGTAAAATAAATGAATGGTTGAAAGGAAATGTTGCCGATTATCAAGCGGAAGAACAGAAAAAAATGGTCGCAAAATTGGTGAATTACGTAGATGCTGAAGTTCATAAATATTGGGATGTTAAGAAAGAATATATTTGGAATAATTATGTTCTCGATTATCTAGATTCTCGTCATTATTGGGAAAAAGATTATCCTTTGAAAGGAAAAGGTGCACAATTGAAAACATTGGTGATAGAAAAAGCACCGAAAGCGAAAATTACAGATTTCACTTTCTTTGGTTTGCACAGAGCTGCTTTGCTTTTTGATGATTATAAAATGCCAAAATTATCTGAAAAATTGCTGACTTATTTAAAAGAAACTTCCACGGAATCTGAAACGCAAGGCATTTATTGGAAACAAAATCTCAACGATTGGGGTTGGTATAATTCTAAAACCGTGAATCACGCAGGAGCTTTATATGCTTTCAATAAATTAACACCAAACGATACTCAATTCATCGAAGAAATGAAAATTTGGTTGATTACTCAAAAAGAAGTCAATTCTTGGGGAAGTTCGCGTGGAACGGCAGAAGTTATTTTCACGATTCTTAATTCTGGAAAATCTTGGACAAGTGCAGAAAGCGATAAAGCCACGATAATTTGGGGCGGAAAAGAATTGGTGAATCCAGATACGAAAGCAACGGGTTATGTGAAATCTGCTTTAAAAGGGGAGGATATCGACAAAGAATTAGGAACGGTAACCATCACAAAACCTGGAGCAGGAATTGTGCAAGGTGGTTTATTCTGGCAATATTATGAAGATTTGGATCAAATAAAATCATCAGAATCTTATATTTCAATTACCAAAGA
>CAXYUO010000271.1:0-3027 GCA_964292185.1 uncultured Frigoriflavimonas sp. | reverse complement strand
AATATACAGCATTCTCAGGCATTCTTTTTTACCAAACTTTCGGATGATAGTGTCAATTTAATATAATTTATCAATTGGATAGGGTTTTAACCCGTTTTTAATTTTGTTAATTTCAAATATAATTTTGAATAAATCAATTGGACGGGGTTTTAACCCCGTTGTAATTAAATATACAAATTTGGCTTTAGCCGAAACATAAAATTGCCTATTTTTGATAAAAATATTAAAATGCCATTCATTAAAATTTATATCCATCTTGTATTTTCTACACTAAATAGAAAACCATTTCTAAATTCAAAGGATTTAAGAATTAAAGTTTGGAAACATATCAAAGAAAATGCAACAGAAAAAGGGATTTATTTAGATATGGTAAATGGTTATTCAGATCATTGCCATTGTTTGATTTCACTTTCTTCCAATCAAAATATTGAAAAAGTAGTTCAATTAATTAAAGGTGAGTCTTCGTTTTGGATTAATAAAAATAATTTAACAGACGAAAAATTTAATTGGCAAGATGAATATTTTGCTGTTTCTGTTTCAGAATCTATTATAGAAAATGTTAGAAATTATATTAAAAATCAAGAAAACCATCATCAAAAGAAGAGTTTTTCAGAAGAATATGAGGAGTTTATTGAAAAATATAATTTTAAGAAATTGTAGAATTTGGCTGCAATAAAATTCTCCACTGCTGCAATGCAATTTCAAATTAAACACACTCAAAAATTAGCTTAAAACTTAACTTCTTAATATTGAAAATATAAATAAGAAACAAAATTAATTCCCTATTTTTGCCACAAATTAATTTATTATGGCGAAGCAAGAAGATGTTTTCAAAAAAGTAATTTCTCACGCAAAAGAATACGGGTTTATCTTCCCTTCCAGCGAAATATACGACGGACTTTCTGCAGTTTACGACTACGGTCAAAATGGTGCAGAACTGAAAAACAACCTGAAACAATATTGGTGGAAAGCCATGGTGCAACTGAATGAAAATATTGTAGGTTTAGATTCTGCAATTTTGATGCATCCCACAATTTGGAAAGCTTCTGGTCACGTTGATGCTTTTAATGATCCATTGATTGATAATAAAGATTCTAAAAAACGCTTTCGTGCGGATGTTTTGGTAGAAGATTTCTGTGCAAAGTTAGAGGAAAAAGCACAAAAAGAAATAGAAAAAGCAGCCAAAAGATTTGGTGATGCTTTTGATAAAAATGAATTTGAAACCACCAACACAAGAGTGGTAGAATATAGAGCAAGACAAAAAACTATTTTAGAAAGATTGGCAAAATCTCTTACAGAAGAAAATCTTGCAGACGTAAAATCTTTGATAGAAGAATTGGAAATTGCAGATCCTGATACTGGTTCTAAAAACTGGACTGAAGTTCGCCAATTCAACCTCATGTTTGGAACAAAACTCGGAGCTTCTGCAGATTCTGCAACAGATTTATATCTTCGTCCGGAAACGGCACAAGGTATTTTTGTGAATTTCTCAAACGTACAAAAAACTTCTCGACATAAACTTCCTTTCGGAATTGCACAAATAGGAAAAGCATTTAGAAATGAGATTGTTGCACGTCAATTTATCTTTAGAATGCGAGAATTTGAGCAAATGGAAATGCAATATTTCGTTCCACCCGGAACAGAATTAGAATTTTATGAAGCTTGGAAAGAAAAACGCATGAACTGGCATTTGGCTTTAGGTTTAGGCGAAGAAAATTACAAATTCCACGATCACGAAAAGTTGGCACATTACGCAAATGCTGCCGCAGATATTGAGTTTAAATTCCCATTCGGTTTCAAAGAATTAGAAGGAATTCATTCCCGCACAGATTTCGATTTATCTGCTCACGAAAAACATTCTGGTAGAAAATTGCAGTATTTTGATCCAGAAAGAAACGAAAATTACGTTCCGTATGTGGTAGAAACTTCCATTGGTTTGGATCGTTTGTTCCTTGCTGTTTTCTCTACAAGTTTGAAAGAAGAAGTTTTGGAAGATGGCACAGAAAGAACGGTACTTTCTCTTCCACCAGCTTTAGCTCCTGTAAAAGCAGCAATTTTACCATTGATGAAAAAAGATGGAATGCCAGAATTGGCAGAGAAAATCTTCAACGATTTGAAGTACGATTTCAACATCATCATGGAAGATAAAGACAGCATCGGAAAACGCTACAGAAGACAAGATGCAATAGGAACGCCTTTCTGCATAACGATTGACCACGATTCTGTGAACGATTTTACCGTAACCATTAGAGATAGAGATACGATGAAACAAGAACGTGTTCCGATGGAAAATTTAAGAAAAATAATTGATGAAAAGGTGAGTTTTAGAGCTTTGTTGGGGAATTTATAATCATGGAAAATAAAAAAAAATTTCCTTTGTATTTAATCTTTATCGCAGGATTTATGGGCATTACATTGTACAAAGAATTCGATTTTGAAACCATGCGATTTAGAAATTTAGCGATTGATATAATTTACCTCATCACTTTTTTAGGAGCCATCATTATAATGATAAAAAATTTGAAAGACCGAGGTCAACATGATTAAAGAACAATAAACCTTGAAAAAATTTTCAAGGTTTTTTTATGAAAAACTCCAGCGTTCAAGTTTTAATTCTATCTTTGAGTATGATAACCTACTTTAAATAAATAGCTACTTTATCTTCCAGTTTGCTTTGGTTAACAATACTTATTCAATAAATATGGATACAAGATTTACAGACATCATTCTGCTAATAAAACATTCTCGATCCAATGCTATTAGAGCTGTAAATGCTGAATTGATAAACCTTTACTGGGAAATAGGAAAATACATTTATCTTAAACTTGAAAAAGCTGAATGGGGAGATTCCTTTGTTCCAGAATTGGCTAAATATATTCAGCAAAACGAACCTGAAATCAAAGGATTTTCTGATAAAAATATCTGGAGAATGAAACGGTTTTATGAAATCGCCCATTTCAAATCTTTCAAAAAAACACAAATGAAGATTAGGCGATACCATATGACCTTTAAAAAAATAAATATTTA
>CAXYUO010000270.1:0-3074 GCA_964292185.1 uncultured Frigoriflavimonas sp. | reverse complement strand
AAAGTGCAAAGATACTAATTATTTAAGATTCAACATTTAAAATATTTATCATCTAAAATCTACTTCTCTGTAATCTCCGTGATTGGTAATTTTCATTTCGTGGTGCGGCAAATCTGCCAATTCTTCTTCATAAATTTCTGGCCATTCTATAATGCAAAAATTTCCACTATCCAGATATTCTTCCATTCCGATGTCAAAAACTTCTTCTGCACTATTTAATCTGTACAAATCAAAATGAAAAACCTTGCCTTTTTTGGTATCATATTCGTTTACAATAGCGTAAGTTGGCGAAGAAACTTCATCTGTACAACCCATTTCTTTTAATAAAAATTGAGTGAATGTGGTTTTTCCAGCTCCAAGATTTCCTTTTAATAACAAAATAGGATGTTTTATTTCTGGCAAAATATTTTTAATAACATCTTGCCAATCTTCAATTTTATGTAAGGTAAACTGCATGCTTCAAAAATAATAATTTTATTTTCAAATCTTACTATTCAATTTGATTTAAAAAAAACTTAATTCGTACTTTTACAAAATGATTTCTAAAGCCACCATAGACAAAATATTTTCCACCATACGAGTTGAAGAAATTATTGGCGAATATGTGCAGCTGAAACGTGCAGGTACAAATTTCAAAGGTTTAAGTCCGTTTCAAGACGAGAAATCTCCCAGTTTTGTAGTTTCTCCAAGTAAACAAATTTGGAAAGATTTTTCTACAGGAAAAGGTGGTACTGCAATCAGTTTTTTAATGGAAATAGAAAATTTTACTTATCCAGAAGCATTGAAGCATGCTGCCAAAAAATATGGAATTGAAGTAGAAGAAACGATTCGTCAACTTTCTGAAGAAGAAAAAATACAAGAATCTGATAGAGATTTGCTCTATAAAATTCATGAAATTGCAAATGAATATTTTCAAGATCAATTGCATCAATCTGAAGAAGGAATTTCTATTGGACTATCTTATTTCAAAGAAAGAGAATTAAAACCAATTGTAATTGAGAAATTTCAACTCGGATATTCTTTAGAAAATAAATTTGCATTCACAGATTTTGCTTTAGAAAAAGGCTATCAAAAAGAAATTTTAGAAAAATCTGGACTGTCTATTTTCCCAGAAAATTCTGAAAAAGGAATAGATCGTTTTCGTGGCAGAGTTTTGTTCCCAATCCATAGTTTTTCTGGCAGAGTTTTGGGTTTTGGAGGTAGAATTCTTAATAATAATTTAAAAACTGCCAAATATTTAAATTCACCAGAAACCGATATTTATCATAAAAGTCAGGTTTTATACGGTTTGTATCAAAGTAAACAAGCCATTTCTAAAAATAATCTTTGTTTGCTTGTAGAAGGATATATGGATGTGATTTCTTTGCATCAAAATGGAATAGAAAACGTGGTATCTTCTTCTGGTACAGCACTTTCTATAGATCAAATAAAATTAATAAAAAGATTAACAGAGAATGTAACCATACTTTTTGATGGTGATGCTCCAGGAATAAAAGCAAGTTTCCGAAGTATAGATCTTCTACTTTCTCAAGGAATGAATATTCGTGTGGTTTTGTTTCCTGATGGCGAAGATCCAGATTCATTTAGCAGAAAAAATTCTCAAGAATTTGTTAAAAATTATTTAGATGCAGAAGCGAAAGATTTTATAGATTTCAAAGCAGAAGTGCTTTTAAAAGAAGCAGATACAGATCCTATAAAAAAAGCTGAAGCAATACGTGATATTGTAAAATCTGTTGCCTTTGTACAAAACGCATTGAAACAAGAGGTTTATTTAAAAGAAGTTGCTACAAAATTTGGAATTAGCGAGCAAACTTTATTTAATGAACACGGAATTCAAAAACAAATAAAGCAAAAAGATGAACCTGCAGTTCAGGTGAAAGCTCCAGTAAAATTACAAGTAGTTACGGAAAATTTAGTTTTAATAAATCCGTTGCTAGAATTAGAAGATCGTCTTATACAGCTGATTTTGAAAAATGGAGATGTAGTTTTGACACGAAAAGATGATGAAGATAATCCATTTGAAATCACCGTTTTAGAAGAAATTATCATGCATATTTATGAAGACGATTATGAAGTTCAAAATCCATTAAATCAAAAAATATTTTCAGAAATAAAAGAAGGTTTAGAAAAAGATGAATTGAGAGCAGGACAATTTTTCTTGAGTTTGATGGATGAAGGAATTTCTACAAAAATTGCAGATGCATTGATAGATTCTCATGAAAATAGCGATTGGGGAAGACACAATATTTATTTCCCTTCTCTAGATGAAAAAATAGGTGAAGCCGTTGCAGAAACCCTTTTGAAACATAAAAGAGAATACATACAAAGTATAATTTTGAAACTTAAAAATGAGCTTCAACAAGAAAATTTATCAGAAGAAAGAAGATCAGAAATCTACAAAACGATTATGAAAATCACTCAACTTCGGAACCAAATTGCCCAAGAAGTGTATAGAGTTTTGTGATTTATTACAAAAATTTTGTCAATTATAATTTCTAAAATTAGAATAAATTTTCTTTATATTCCTTATATTTACTGCCAAATTGACGAATATAAAAAATCGGTACTCAATTTGAAATTGAATAATTAAATAAAATATATAAATAGCATGGATATAAAAAAAGAATTTAGAGATTTTTCTACCAAACATTTAGGTAATAATGGCTTGGTTACAGATCAATATATGGGAATGTTCAATCCCACAAATCTTACGCCTTACATTATGGAAGAACGTAGAATGAACGTTGCACAAATGGACGTTTTTTCCCGTTTAATGATGGATAGAATTATTTTTCTTGGAACAGGAATAGATGATCAAGTTGCGAATATTGTAACAGCTCAGCTTTTGTTTTTAGAAAGTTCTGATCCTTCCAAAGACATTCAAATTTACATTAATTCTCCTGGTGGAAGCGTATATGCAGGTTTAGGGATTTATGACACGATGCAAATCATCAAACCAGATGTTGCTACAATTTGTACAGGAATGGCAGCTTCAATGGGAGCAGTTTTATTGGTTGCGGGAAACAAAGGAAAGCGTTCTGCATTGAAACATTCTCGTGTGATGATCCATCAAC
>CAXYUO010000269.1:0-3080 GCA_964292185.1 uncultured Frigoriflavimonas sp. | reverse complement strand
TTTCGTTTTGTCTGAAAGACAAGAAATGAAAGCGTGTTGAACGGAACCTTCGGGAACTTTTTCTCCGTAATTTCTTATTAGAATTACGGATTTTTCTTATCTATTCTACTCTTTGTGAATTTTAAGAAATAAACATCAAAAAACATGGTCACAGAGCAAAATCTGTCTTTAAATATGGGTTAGAACACATGTCAAATCGCCTGTTAAACCCCTACAGAAAGGACTTTAGAGCATTATTACAAAATTTTGTCATGTAGTGAAATAAGAAATACAATTTCGTAAATACATAACAGGTTTATTCAATAATTAATATAATCGGTTGTCGAAAATTGCCTTTCACAGCTTTGTTTTTATAGAGCAATGGCTTTTCAAGTTTCTCTACAGAATACATATAAATTGCACTAAGAAGATTAAATTCTAACTTTTCTCCGCTGTATTTTATTTTTTTAAATTTTCCATCTACATCTACAAGAAAATCTAATTTACAAGTGTATTTTCCTTCATAATCCATATAAAATTCTTGCGGAAAATTCTTTTGCAAAAATAAATTCAAATCTAATAATTGACTGTAATTTTGAGTTTCTGCAATAGCTATATTTTTGTCTACTTCAACATCAATGGAAGAAACGGTTAAACTTTCAATAGTGCTAACTTGATCATTATTGTACAATTGTTCATACAAATCCGTCAATTTTTTTATTTTTTCCCTATAAAATTCGCTGTATTTCGTTTTCCAAAGCTCTTCATTTTTCTTCAAATCATAATGAGAAATGCTACCTTCACATTCTTTCCGAATTTCTTTAGCCTTTTTAATTAAACTTTTATCAATAGAAAATTTCGTGTTTTGAGCCGAAAAATTTTGGCTAAAAAATAAAAGCAATAAAAACAGAAATTTATACACCTCTCAATTTATTAAATTCCGCAATCACTTCATGATGCGAAACCGTTTTATCTTTGAAATAAGTTACAAAATGATTTTTCTCTTCTTCTGTTGCTCCCATTTGATTTAAGATATTGAACAAATGCATTTTCATGTGTCCTTTTTGAATTCCCGTTGTAACTAAAGATCTCAACGCTGCAAAATTTTGAGCCAATCCAGAAACGGCGAGAATACTCATCAATTCTTGTGCGGAAGGTTTACCAAGCAATGCCATGGAAAATTTTACCAAAGGATGAAGATTCGTTAAACCACCAACTACACCTACAGAAATTGGCAAATCTATCCAAAAACGGAAAATTCCATTATCAACAGTACAATGCGTGAGAGAACTGTATTTTCCACTTTTGCTTGCATAAGCATGCGCACAAGCTGCAGTTGCCCGAAAATCGTTTCCTGTTGCCATTACAACTGCATCTACACCGTTCATAATGCCTTTGTTGTGCGTAGTTGCGCGATAAGGTTCTATTTCTGCGATGGTTACAGCTTGCTTAAATTTCCACGCAAATTCTTCGTTAGAAATTCCGCTATCGTCTTTTAAATCTTCTATTTTGCAAGAAACTTCTGCTCTCACAATGCAATTTGGAGTATAATTAGAAAGAATATTCATCACTACTTGCAAAGAATCTTTCTCTTTTTGGGAAAAGTTTTCTTCTTTTTCTACTTCCTCTTTCAGTGTTTTGCCAAATTGTTCTAAACAAGAATTAATAAAATTAGCTCCCATAGAATCTACGGTATCAAAACTGGCTTTTAATTGGTAATAATTGGCGAGTTCATCGGTTTTATCAATCAATTTCACATCTAAAATTCCACCACCACGTTTTCTCATATTTGCGGTAATTGGATCTGTAGCTTCAAATAATTTTTTCTTTAATTTAAAATTGAAAAAATGCAATATTTTATGAGGTTCTACATCAAAAATAAAATGGGTATGACCTAATTTTTTGGTATTGATAATCGTAGTTTTGAAACCTCCTTTTTCCATCCAAAATTTTGCAGATTTAGAAGCTGCTGCAACTACAGAACTTTCTTCTACAACCATCGGAAGTGCCATTAATTTTCCATCTATTAGGAAGTTTGGAGCAATTCCATATGGCATATAAAAATTGGAAATCGTGTTTTCAGAAAATTCTTCATGGAGTTTTTGCAAGTCTGCATTTTCATTCCAATAGCTTTTTAAAATTTGCTCAAATTCTCTATCATCAGCAAGATATTCTTTTAAAATCCAATCTATTTTATCTTCTTTAGAAAGTTTGGAAAATCCTTGCACTGGTTGCTTATTCATAATTATTTAAAATAAAAAA
Source organism: uncultured Frigoriflavimonas sp. (assembly GCA_964292185.1). Classification (GTDB taxonomy): domain Bacteria; phylum Bacteroidota; class Bacteroidia; order Flavobacteriales; family Weeksellaceae; genus Frigoriflavimonas. The sequence goes on along the minus strand of CAXYUO010000269.1, from coordinate 839 downwards.
GTAAATATAAGAAATTTAGGTGGTTTGGAATCTTGAAATTGCAGATTATCATTTAAAATTTCGTTATCTTTAAAACATGTTTAAATATTTCATTTTACTTGTTGTATTTTCTTTTACTTCTTGCAAAAAAGACTTTGCTACAACTACTTTTTTTAAAAAAAAGGAAGCGGAAATTCAATTGGCAAAAACTGAAATAGAAATGGAAAATCTTATTAATAAAGATAAAAACACCATTCGTGAGCGTTTTTCTGCACCAATTGGATATGAATGGATAAAAACTTCCGAAAATTCTTATGGTCATTTTTTAGAAAATTTTCCTTTAAAAAAATATGGAAGCCCAATTGTAAAATTTAATGGAGAAATGGGTTCAACTCAAAATTTGCACGAAGCAGTTTTTGATATTGATGTTGGAGAAAAAGACCTTCAACAATGTGCAGATGCCATCATTAGATTAAGAGCAGAATATCTTTTTAAAGAAAATAAGTTTGATAAAATAGCATTTCATTTTACGAGTGGAGATCTTTTCAGTTGGAACGATTACAAAAAAGGAATTCGCCCAATAGTTTCTGGAAATAGTGTTCAATTTAAAAAAATGGATAGCGAAAATGATTCTCGCCAAAGTTTCAGGAATTATTTGGATAAAATTTTCACGTATGCAGGTACAATTTCTGTATTCAAAGAAACAAAAACGATAGAAAAAACTTCAGGTTTACAAACGGGAGATTTTGTGATTACACCAGGAAGTCCGGGTCATGTGGTTTTCATAGCTGGAGTTTGCAAAAATAAAAAAGGAGAAAAATTGTATTTATTAGGAGAAGGATTCACACCTGCACAATCTA
>CAXYUO010000268.1:0-3095 GCA_964292185.1 uncultured Frigoriflavimonas sp. | reverse complement strand
ATCAGAAGTCTCCATGAAGATTTTAATGAAAAGTAGCTGTTGCGATTATTGGGCTACATTATAAATAATGCCTACTATTTTATCAGAAATATGTTCTCAATAATTTAATAGGATAAATTGTTATAATTTTCCATTTAATAGTATTAATAGTAGTGTTTATTAATCATTTTTTTCAATGAATTATCTGTTCATTTCTATGTAAATTTAATCCACAATATTGTAAATTATTAAGTTTATATTCAAAATTTACTACAAAGTTATTAACAATTATATTTGTAAGTAATTGATAATTAATCTATTATAGCTTGGTTTACTTTTGTAAATTACAATTGTAATCTAGTATTTACATTTGTTTATTTATTCTAAATTTATTGTTTTACATTTGTAAAGTGTAAAATTTACAATTATGAAGAACATCAATGAAAGAATTGAGAAAATAATAAAAGATTCTGGTCTATCCAATTCAGAATTTGCAGATACCATAGAAGTACCTCGATCTTCTATTTCTCATATTTTATCTGGAAGAAATAAACCATCTTTAGATTTTTTGATGAAGATAAAATCAGAATTTCCAAAATATAATTGGGATTGGTTAATTTTGGGTGAAGGAGAAATAAATTTTGAAAATAAAATTGAACACCCTACTCCACAAGAATCTATTAAACCAAAAGCAGCAACTTTGCCAGATTTATTTTCTTTGATTGATGATGATCAATTTGGAGTAACAGAAAGTGAAGATAAAATCTCAAATTCTAATCCTGATGTTTTTTCTATTCCGATACAGAATAAAAAAGAAACGATTATAAGCGATTCTCAGCGATTAGAAATTGAGGAAACAATATCCAAATCACAAGATACTGATAATCAAGCCGTTAAAGTCAAAAAAATAGTTTTCTTTTACGAGAATGGGAAATTTGAGATTTTTGAGCAATAATTTCTAAATTTTAAGTAATTGTCTATAATTACAAATACTTATTTTATTTATAACAAAAGAAAAAAAGATAAACTGTGAAAATAAGATAAGTCAAAGCTAACAAAATTTAGATTTTTAATTTTTTACAACTTATGCTAACTTTTGCATTTTTTGTAACATCAGCTTTTACTTCTTTTGCGGTAAAAAAAAATTTTAAAAGTTTCTAACAGAATACAATTATTTTTTGACTAAATTTTATAACTAAAGGTCCATCTGAACATCCTCCAATTTCTTCAGCAAAAATATCATTTTCATGATGAGCAATTATATATTGACCATCTTTATGTTTCATGATAATTCCTTGATCAATAATTTCGCCTTTTGTTCCAGACAAAATTCCATTATTAATAACTTTAATATTTTTATTATCAATAATTATTGTCACAGCATCTTTAGAAAACATTCCTTGATGCTCAGCAAATTGGACAGTATAAATATAGGTTCCACTTTTCGGAATTTCAGAATCTGAAGTTGCAGAGTTTAATTCAGAATTATTTTCAATAGGATTTAAAGAATGTTGATTTGTACAAGAGTTTAGACCAAAATTTAATAAAAATAATAGTGTAATTGTAAATGATAAATTTTTCATTAATATTTTAATTTTTCTAAAAAACCATCTCAGGAATTTCTCCTTCAATAATTAAATCGGCTTCTGTTGCTTTCACAATTTCTTCCACAGAAACTCCTGGTGCTCTTTCTAAAAGTTTAAAACCATTTGGTGTGACTTCTAAAACTGCCATTTCCGTAACTACCTTTTTTACACAGGCAACTCCAGTTAAAGGAAGCGTACAATTTTTAAGAATTTTGCTTTCTCCTGCTCTATTTACGTGCATCATTGCAACGATAATATTTTCTGCAGAAGCCACCAAATCCATTGCACCACCCATTCCTTTCACCATTTTTCCTGGGATTTTCCAATTGGCAATATCTCCTTTTTCAGAAACTTCCATTGCTCCAAGAATAGTAAGATCCACTTTTTGACTTCTGATCATCCCAAAACTGAATGAAGAATCAAAAAATGATGCTCCAGGTAAAGTTGTGATGGTTTGTTTTCCGGCATTGATTAGATCTGCATCTTCTTCACCTTCAAACGGAAATGGTCCCATTCCGAGAACGCCATTTTCACTTTGAAATTCTACAGAAAGTTCGTCTGATACGAAGTTAGCAACCAAAGTCGGGATGCCGATTCCGAGGTTCACGTAGTAACGATCTTTTACTTCTTTGGATATTCTTTGGGCAATTTGTTCTTTTGTAAGCATAATAAAATCTTATGCTGCAATTTATAGAAATTTCGATTAGTACGCACAAAAAAAGAAGGAAATTTAAAGGTGCGACTTAAAAATTGAGCTTTTTTTACCACAAAAGATCATTTGGACTGCTGTTTTGGGCAATCTGATAGTTCTCTAAACCATAAATTTGGTAAAAGCAAAAGTTTCAAAAACTCGAAACTGGGATTTTTAGAATTATTGAAATGGACCAAACAACAGCAAGGTTCTGGAGAATTATTTTTCGTTTTTACTATCACTAAATTAATGTTCCATTTCAAAGATTTTGAGAAAACAATTCCTATATAAATTTCCTCCTTTTCTTGCGAACTTACCTTTTTCAATTTTGATAAATCAAGATTTTTAAAGTCTATTTTGCCATCATGTATTTTTGGTCTTCCTCTGCCTTTTTTTTGTTCACCAGTAAAAATATATCTCAAATCCGCATCATCCCGAAGCCTGGAAATGACAGTAAACCCCTCATTCAAAAGAGGGTTCACGAAGTTTTCTTTCGAATTGCGTAGCACATCACGAATACCTTTAAAAAACAAATAAGATGATGAGTAAAAATAAGCATCTACCAAAATGCTTTTTGAGAGTTCTTGCAAATCATTTTTTCTATCTAATATTATCTGTAAATAATGTTTCATGAGCGTCTCATCTTCCTGTTTGTAGAGCTTCCAAATGAAAAGCAGAATGATTCTCAATATCAATTGCAGCCAAACCAGCAATCTCTAAACCCCATTTTGTTTTTCCTGCACAGCCAGACCAAAAATAACCAACTCCAAGTGTTTTCTTGCCTGATTTTGAATTGCGAAGCACATCACGAACTCCATAAAAAAATAAATATAAGTGAG
>CAXYUO010000267.1:0-3126 GCA_964292185.1 uncultured Frigoriflavimonas sp. | reverse complement strand
TTACTGATGATGATGGTAGGAACTCTTTGTATATTGTATTTTGTTCCTTCGCCATTTGGTGATTCTTTTTTTCTATTAAGGGTTACAATTGTCATCTTGCTTTCAGGATATTTCAATTCATCGGCAATTTTCATAAATCTCGGGAAATTTCTATGACTATCGCCACACCAAGTTCCTAAAAAAACTTGAATCGTATAGGTTTTGAATTTTTCTTTTTTCAATTGTTCTAAAGTCTCTGCATCTATTTTGTATGCATCGTATTCTGGTTTATACCAACTGTTGTATGGTTCTTGTTGAAATTGAGATATTGTTTGCGTTCCTAATAGCATTTTACCATCTGAAGTAGATTCTACTTCTCTATTTACTACTACTTTTTGTGCATCGCAAGATTGTAATAAGATAAAAAAACTTGAAAATAGTGCTATAGTTGATATTAATTTTTTCATTATTTAATTTTTAAAATTGATTCTAAATTTGCAGGTGAGTAATATTTATTTTTTAAAACTTTATTGTCAGATTTACGATGAACATTGTATTTGTTACCTGATTTTTCGTAGTAAGCTTCTTGATCTTTTTCTTTGTAATGTTCTACCGTTTCTTGTGCTTGAGTTTCATTTTCGCAAGCTTTAGACATATTAGAACGTTGTACTTCATCAAAAAGTGCTGGGAATTTTTCACCCAAACCAAATTCTAAAACTGCACCACTTAAAACGTATTGTAAATCGCACAATGCATCAGCAATTTCAACCAAATCGTTATCTGCAATTGCTGCTTTTAGTTCATTTAATTCTTCTTGCAGAAGAGAAACCCTTAATTCACACCTTTCAGCAGAAGGAATTTCAGGATTTTCTAAAATTGGAGCTTGAAAAGTTTTGTGAAATTCTGCCACTTGATTGAGTGGATCTATTTTTTGCATCATTTTTATAAATATTAGACAAATATATAGATTTTATAAGTTTAAAAAAATAAAAAGCCGTCTTAAAAAAAATTAAGACAGCTTTGAAAACCTATTGTTAAAAAATCCTAATAATTAAATTTTATCTAGAAATTTCTCTTCCAATTACCAATCTTTGGATTTCCGAAGTTCCTTCTCCAATGGTGCATAATTTAGAATCTCTGTAGAATTTTTCTACTGGAAATTCTTTAGAATATCCATAACCTCCAAAAATCTGTACCGCATTATTAGAAATTCTTACACAAGCTTCAGATGCGTATAATTTTGCCATTGCACCTTCTACAGTCATTTTTTCTTTAGCATTTTTCAGCGTTGAAGCTTTTTGAATTAAAAGTTCTGCTGCAGAAATTTCTGTTGCCATATCTGCCAACATGAAATTTACAGCTTGAAATTCATTAATAGCTTTCCCGAATTGATGTCTTTCTTTGCTATATTTCAAAGCTGCTTTGTAAGCTCCTCTTGCTGTTCCTAAAGCTAATGCTGCAATAGAAATTCTACCACCATCCAAAATTTTCATGGCTTGTTTGAAACCAGAACCTACTTCTCCTAAACGATTTGCATCTGAAACTCTTACTTGATCAAAAATTAATTCTGCAGTTTCAGAAGCTCTCATTCCTAGTTTGTTCTCTTTTTTACCAGAAGTAAAACCAGCAGTTCCTTTTTCTATTACAAAAGCAGTTGAATTATTTTTTGCTCCTTTTTCTCCAGTTCTCGTCATTACAACAGCAATATCACCAGAAATAGCGTGAGTTATGAAGTTTTTTGCACCGTTAATTATCCAATCATCACCATCTTTTACAGCAGTTGTGCTCATTCCACCAGAATCAGACCCTGTGTTATGTTCTGTTAAACCCCATGCTCCAATTACTTTTCCAGAAGCCAATTGAGGAAGCCATTTTTTTCTTTGTTCTTCGTTTCCAAATTCATATATATGATTGGTACATAGAGAATTATGTGCTGCAACAGAAAGACCAATTGAAGGATCTACTTGGGAAATTTCATCTAAAATAGTTACATATTCATGATAACCAAGACCAGAACCTCCATATTCTTCTGGAATTACGATTCCCATAAAACCCATTTCACCTAATTCATGAAATAAATCTTTTGGGAAAGTTTGACTTTCATCCCATTCCATTATTTTTGGTCTTATTTTTTTTTCTGCAAAATCTCTTGCCGTTTCGGCGATCATTTTAAGGTCGTTGTTCATAGAATTGACTTTTTTGTAAAGATAAATATTTTGTGAGGAATACAAAAATTATATTTCTAATATGCTAAAATTTAGTCTAATATTCAAATATTTTACTTTGAAAATATCCTTCCATTTTCTTGTATTTTGTAGAATTTATATGGCATTCAAAAGAAATATAACCAGAAATTTTATCTCCATTTTTAAATGTATTTTTATTTAAAATTAGTTCTTGTTTTATCAGAGTAAATTTTTCAAATTTTATACCTTTTATTACATTTGGGTTTACAGATTTCACAAAAAAATGATTATCAAAAACTTTAAGTAGAATTCCGTTTCCAAAATGACCATTATAATTATTCAACCAAATATTCAATGTGTCTTTTTCACCTAAATAAGCATTACATTTATAATCATTACTTTTAAAATTCGTTCTATAATCTTCATAAAAAGATTGACTGCTTTGTACATTATTGTTTATACCATGATAATCTAATTTTCGGAAAATAGGATTGTTAATCAACGTTTTATCAGTTATGAATATTTGATAATCTTGTATTTCGCTTTTTTCTTTTTTACAATTCATTAATAAAATTGCTCCAAAAAGTATTGATAAAATCAGTTTTATATTCATTTATTAATCAATTATTTGTCCTTTCAAATATATAAATTTAAATTTTTTAATTAATGTAAATTCTAATAATTGTATTCTTATATTTTAACATATACATAAAGTTTACAATTTTCAGTAATTTTGCACCATGAATGGGATTTTAAATCAAGATACAATCTGTGCAATTGCAACTGCAAATGGAGTTGGTGCATTAGGAATTATTCGACTTTCGGGAAATAGTGCGGTAGAAATTGCGGCAAAATGTTTTAAAGGAAGTGATTTATTAAAGGCGAAATCGCATACTGTTCATTATGGATTTATTGTAGATGGAAATGAGCAAATCGATGAAGTAATGGTTTCCGTTTTCTT
>CAXYUO010000266.1:0-3127 GCA_964292185.1 uncultured Frigoriflavimonas sp. | reverse complement strand
CCTTTTATATCATTAGGATTGTGAAGGTTTTATTGTACTGTTGCGATTATTGGGCATAAGATGAAAATTTCTGCAAAAGAAGCAGATGAAACTGAATATTGGCTTTTACTTTGCAAATATTCTAAATATTTAGAATCACCAAGTGAAGAAATTTTATTACTTTTAAAAGAAATTCAATTGATATTATCTAAAATTATCTCGACATCGAAGTCCTAATTATCAAATTAGCACATTATCAAATTTTCAAATTAATTAAATGAATATAGGAATAATCGGATCTGGAACAATGGGAATTGGCATTGCACAAGTTGCAGCTACCAATAATTGTAAAGTATTTTTGTACGATCAAAATGGCTCTCAAACCGAAAAATCTTTGGAAGGTTTACAGAAAGTTTTAGCAAGATTGGTAGAAAAAGAGAAAATTACTTTTGAAGAAAGCGAAAATATATACAACAGAATTGTTTTTTGTACCGAATTAAAAGAATTAAAAAATTGCGATTTAGTAATAGAAGCAATCATCGAAAATAAGGAAATCAAGCAGAAAGTTTTTCAAAATTTAGAACAAATTGTTTCTAATGAATGTGTTTTGGCTTCTAATACTTCTTCCATTTCTATAACTTCCATTTCTTCAGAATTAAAAAATCCATCTCGTTTTTTGGGAATTCATTTTTTCAATCCAGCTCCATTAATGCCTTTGGTAGAAATAATTCCCGGACTTTTAACCGATGAAAATTTACCTCAAAAAATCTATGATTTAATGAAATCTTGGGGAAAAGTTCCAGTTTTGGCTCAAGATATTCCCGGTTTTATAGTTAATCGTGTTGCTCGTCCTTTTTATGGTGAAGCTTTAAGAATTGTAGAAGAAAAAATCGCAACTCCAGAACAAGTTGATGAAGCAATGAGAAGCATCGGAAACTTCAAAATGGGACCATTTGAATTAATGGATTTAATTGGAATTGACATCAATTTTTCCGTAACCAAAACAGTTTACGCAGATTATTTCTACGATCCAAAATATAAACCATCTCTTCTTCAACAAAGAATGAGCGAGGCAAAATTGCACGGTAGAAAAACTGGAAAAGGATTTTATGATTATTCGGAGAAGAACCAAGAATCTAGAGTCAAGAACCAAGATATTAAAGATGAGAAATTGTATCAAGAAATATTTTTAAGAATTATTTCGATGTTAATTAATGAAGCTGTGGAAGCCAAAAGATTGAAAATTGCAAGCGACGAAGATTTAGAATTGGCTATGCAAAAAGGCGTCAATTATCCAAAAGGTTTACTTTCTTGGGGAAAAGAAATTGGATTTGATAAAATCTCCGAAACATTGAACAATCTTCACGAAAATTATCAAGAAGAAAGGTACAGACAATCACCACTTTTGAAAAAATTATCATGAAACCCGAGACATTAAATAGAATAAAACTGGCAAGTGCAAAAGCTTTGTTTTTCACATTTTTTATGTTGCTGATGAATGCACTTTTCGCATACAATGACAATGAAATAGAGAAAGTTTTTAAACTAAAATTTTATTTTTTTGGTGTAATATTGTTCATCGTAATGTTCTTGATTAACTATTTTACAGATTCTAAAAATCCAACGTGGAGCGATGTCTTAAATAAATTTAAAAGAAAAAAATAATGGAAAACAAATATCTAAATTTATTCATAAAAGGATTAGTAGCCTACGTTTTACTTACAATTCTAAGTTTTCTAATGGATATGTTCATCAATAAATCTGAACTAAGTTTTATGGAATTTTTCAGAAATAGATGGTATGTAACTTTAGCTTTGGTTGTGATATTTTTGGGCTATCAAGAATTTAAAAAAAAGTAAAACTGAATGACGCCACTAGAAACCGTACAATACATGCTCAATCAAGATTTTTTCTCACAATGGATGGGCATAAAAATTCTTGAAATAAAAGAAAAATATTGCCTTCTCGAAATGCCAATAAAGCAAGAAATGATAAATGGTTTGAAAACCGTTCATGGTGGAATTACCTTTTCTTTTGCAGATTCTGCCCTCGCTTTTTCGTCCAATAATTCTGGCGAAGCAGCTGTTGCACTTAATTGTGTGATAAATTTTACAACCGCAGTTCGTTTGGGAGATACCCTTTTTGCAGAAAGTAAATTGCTCACAGAAACCCGCAAAACAGGAATTTACGATATATTAATCACCAATCAAAACAAAGATTTGGTCGCCAGTTTCCGCGGAACAGTATATAAAATCAACAAAAAAGTGGTGGATTTGTAGAAATGAATTTAAAAACAATATTATGAAAATACTGATAAGTTTTATGTTTACAATTTTGCTATTAGCCTCTTGTAAAACGCAAACAAAATTAGATAAGAATCTTAAAACCGAACTTGATGAAATAATGAGATTAGACCAATCTTATAGAATGCTGTTTGAAAATAACATTTCTTCGATTAAAAAAGATAGTTTAATAAAATCTCTCAATATTTCTAAAGAAAATTTTCAAAACAAAGGTTGGAGATTGGTGGATAAACAAGACAGTATCAATTTAGTAAAAGTCGAAAAAATCATTGCTAAATACGGATATCCCGGAAAATCTCTTGTAGGTGAACCTACCAATAAATCTGCCTGGTTCGTTATTCAACATTCTGATAAAATTCAGCAATATTTACCTATAATAAAAAAAGCGGCAGAAAAAAAAGAAATTCCATTTACCAATTATGCAACGATGTTAGATAGATATTTAATGAAAAAAAAAGAAGAGCAAATTTATGGAAGTCAAGGATATGGTGTTTTTCGTAAAAATAGTGAAGGAAAGGAAGAGAGTATAGATATTATTTGGCCTATAAAAAATCCCGATAAAATAAATGAATTAAGAAAAAAATCTGGGTTTAAGCAAACAATCGAAGAATATGCTAAAGACTTATATGGAGAAGAGTTTATCTTTAAACATTATACAATTGAAGAAGCAAAAAAAATATCAGGAAATTAAAAAAAATCGAAGATTTTTAATACTAATGTGTCCTAATGTAATCTAAAAATCAAAAGAGTTAAAATAGACTTACGTGTTAAAAACCAACAAAGTTAAATGGAAGAAGACTACATACTAATCAACGGACACAAACACATTCGCTACAAAAACGATT
>CAXYUO010000265.1:0-3204 GCA_964292185.1 uncultured Frigoriflavimonas sp. | reverse complement strand
TCAAATAAATGCTTTAGAATTGGAAGAAAATTTGAATTTTGAAGAAGCTTTTGAAAAAGTGAAACTATCTTGGAGAAAAGAACTTACCCTTTCTTGGAAAGGCGAAATGAGTTTGATGGATTCCACAGATTTTATGAGAAAAATGAAGAAACAAATCCTAAAATCTAATGTTTTGGAAAGCTTAAAAATATTGATTCCTTATGTTTTTTCAATTTTTCTAATTGCAAATTTTGCCAATGTTGCTTTTTTTCAAATCTACTTTATCGCTGCAGTGTTGATTCCACTTTTATATGCTTTAGTAAATTACATTCAACATTTTAAAGATTTTCGCTTACCAAAAAAGCACGAATCTCATATTCTAACTTTGCACCAAGATGGAATCTTTATGTTTTTTCTGGTAATCTCACCTATGATAAATGTATTTTCTAAGATTTTCAGCAAGCCAAAACAGTTTCAAGAAATGCTTTTATTAAAGTTTGAAGGAATAGAAAATTTACCTATTTTACCTATGTTTCTTTCCTTACTATTATTTTTCGGTGGAATTGCCTATTCTATTATTTCTCAAAAAAATTATTTAAAACAAATAAATAGAGTGAAAATCTTTTTAGAACATCATCAGTTTTAATTCATTAAAAATATGCGAAATTATTTCTGAATTTTAGTTTTAACCATCTCTTTCCGTAAATCAATTAGCGTATTTTGAATGGCATCTGTAATTTGTTTAATCTCTTTATGTGGTTTAAAAATGAAAAATTTGCCTTTGCTTTCATCGGCGATATTAGATAAAATAACAACGGAAGTTTGAGTTTCTGGATAATAAATATTTAATGAAGGCGAACCTTTCACATAACCGGTGTGAAAATACGCTTCTGGTTTTCCTAAGTTCATCATAATTCCAAAACCGTAACCTATTTTCCCTAGAATCTGATGTTTTCTATCTGAAGATTTTTCCATGAATTTTTTTAAAGATTCTGGTTTTAAAATTTTGCCAGAATATAAAGCCAAATTCCAGAGATGCAAATCTGAAACCGTTGATAAAATTCCACCTGCAGGAACAGAAATCTCTTTTTTTGCTAATCTTTTCGGCATATTTTCTATTTCATGAAAGTTTTTTGAATTTCCCGTAAATGCACTTGCGAAATTATTTCCGTGGAAAGTATTGGCTGTAAAAGAGTTTTTCATGCCTACCTTTTCAAAAAGTTCTTTCACATTTTCATCGTAAGATTTCCCCGAAACTTTTTCGATAATTTCTCCTAAATATCGGAAGCCTTTGTTGGAATAATTAAATTTTTCGCCGGGATTGGAAAGTAAATTGTTCCCATCATCGTTAATTCCAGATGTGTGGTTTAATAATTCTTTAATCGTAATGTTTTTAAATTTTTTGGCTTGAAATTCTGGTAAATATTTAGAAACTTTGTCATCGGTATTCAATTTTCCTTGATCTTCTTGTAACAAAACCAAAACCGCAGTAAACTGTTTGCTCAAAGAAGCGATTGCAAAAACAGAATTTCCATCAATTTTCTTTTTAGAATTAAAATCCTCGTATCCATTTTCTTTTTGATAGAGAATTTCATCATTTTTAATAACGGAAACGGAGCCATTAAATTGATATTTTGAAAATACAGAATCAATTTGAGTCTTCAATAATTTTTTTTGAAAACTGTTGATGGTAGAATCGATTATCGCGGATCGAGATATGGTTTTTGTGATGATTTTTTCTGCTTTTGGTTTGCAGGAAGTTGCGGCGAGTAAAATATATAAGAAGAGAATTGATTTGTATTTCATCAGAAAATTATATTTTCCCAAATATAAAGAATGAAAAATAAAGGGATGTGAAAATTTTTGATTTAAATATAATATTATGAGGTTGCAACCATAAAAAACTATAATATTTTGGGGTTATAATTCTAAAATATTATATATTTGTAGTATGATTGAAAGAGAAATATCCAAAAACATTCTTAATGATTGGAATTCTAAAAAGGCAATTGTGCTTTTAGGACCAAGACAAGTTGGGAAAACTACCTTAATCAACCAATTAGTTGATGGTAAATCTGTGCTTAAATTAAATGGTGACGATCCACAAACAAGAATTCAACTTTCAAATGTAGATTTCAATTTTCTGAAAAATTTGGTTTCCGATTACGATGTGGTTTTCATTGATGAAGCACAACGAATAGAAAATATCGGACTTGCCGTAAAAATGTTGGTAGATGCGGATTTAGGCAAACAGATTATCGTGACCGGATCATCTTCATTGGATTTAGGAAATAAAATAAATGAACCATTAACTGGGAGAAAATGGGAACACCAACTGTTTCCCTTATCTTGGCAAGAAATCAGAAAGGAATATACATTTGCCACGGCAATTCAACGAATGGAAGAATTTTTAATTTATGGATTATATCCCGAAGTTGTAACGGATTCTCAAAAGAAAAAAATTCTGTTAGAACTTTCTGGAAGTTATTTATACAAAGATATTTTAGAACTTGGAAACATCAAAAAACCCGATTTATTGATGAAGTTACTCAATGCTTTGGCGTTGCAATTGGGTAATGAAGTTTCCTACAACGAACTTTCAAAAATTTTGGGAGTTGATCGATTGACGATTGTAAATTATATCGATTTATTAGAAAAGGCCTTCGTTATTTTCCGGCTTTATCCCTATTCTACAAATCAGAGAAATGAAATTACCTCCAAACCCAAAGTTTATTTTTATGACAATGGAATAAGAAATGCAATTATTGGGCAGTTTAATCCACTAAAAAGCCGAAATGATGTAGGTGCATTATTTGAAAATTTCTTCATCAGCGAAAAATTTAAAAGATTAAGTTATGATGGATTTTATGGCAAAATGCATTATTGGCGCAATACTCAACAAGCAGAAATAGATTATTTAGAAATTTTAGAAACAAAAATTAATGCTTACGAAATAAAATACAGCTCAAAAGTGAAGGTTCATTTCACCAAATCTTTCACCGAAAAATACCATCCAGAAAATACTTTTGTGGTGAATTCTGAAAATTTTTGGAAGTATTTGTAATCCTTCAAGGATTCTAAATTCTTGAAGGATTAATTAATTTGCTACATATTCCTCCTATACATTCCACCAACTTCAAACAAAGCATTCGTAATTTGTCCCAAAGAACAATATTTCACGGCTTCCATCATTTTTTCAAATAAAATTTCTTGGTTGATGGCAGA
>CAXYUO010000264.1:0-3213 GCA_964292185.1 uncultured Frigoriflavimonas sp. | reverse complement strand
TGGAAAATGTATTTCCGATTTTTTAGAAATGACTGTAGATGAAGCTGTAGCTTTCTTTGAAAAAATTCCGAAAATTTATTTAAAAGTAGAAACCATGCAAGATGTTGGTCTTGGCTATATCACGCTTGGTCAGCAATCTACCACACTTTCTGGTGGAGAAGCTCAACGTATAAAATTGGCAACAGAACTCAGCAAAAGACAATCTGGAAACACGCTTTATATTCTTGATGAACCAACTACAGGTTTGCATTTTGAAGACGTAAAAGTATTGATGGATGCAGTTAATCTCTTGGTAGATTTAGGAAATTCTTTCATTATTATCGAACATAATTTAGACGTAATAAAACTCGCAGATCATGTGATCGATATTGGTCCAGATGGTGGAAACAAAGGCGGAACAATAGTAGCAACTGGAACTCCCGAAGAAATTATAAAAAGCAAAAAGAGCGTTACAGCGAGGTTTTTAAAGGCGGAATTGGGAAATTAAATATTGAATTTATGTTATCATTTTTTAGTTCAAAAGGTAGAAGTAGTTTAGTTTTAAATGAAGATCAATTGTCTTCATTAGTTTTTGATTTGTTAAAATACTTGCCTACAGAAATATTTTATAAAATTTTAAAAGAATCTCTGTACCAAGATAAATTGCCAAAAATCTCTGGAAATATTCTTAATTTTTCTTTTTGGGAAAAGTGGAATCCTGATAACACTACTAACATAAAATTTGTTGAACCTGATATATTTGTTAGATTTGATAATTTTGATATTATATTAGAAGCAAAAAGATATAATGAGAATCAACAATATAAAGATCAATTGGTAAATCAAATCCAATCTTATTTTAATGAATTTTCAGTTGATAATAAAGAACTAATTTATGTTCAAGTTGGCGGATTATATAGCAAAACTAATGAAGGTAATTTTGGTGATAAAGAAATAAAAATCTGCAAAACGGATTGGAGTAAAATTTTAAATTCTATTGTTAAAATGAAAGATAATTTAGAAATATTGAATTTAGATTCTTCCCAATCTTCAATTAGAATATTAAACGATTTAATTAAAGGTTTTTCACTATTCAATTTCAATAAAATATTATGGTTAGAATCATTAGAATCAAAAAATAAAATTAATACAAATATTAATCTTTTTACAAGAAATGGAAAATAAAGATTTAGCAAACAGTTTATTAGAGGTAAGAAAAGCATATCGATTACTTCATGATTATCAAAAAAGAATTTTAGATTTAATGCTTTTTATCGGTAATAGATTTAATAGAAGTTATGAAGGAGGAACTGCAATGTTCAGTGATGTTTCACCACGGAATGGAAAGGGAACATTGCAATTATGGAGTTGGGATTGGCTAAACATGTACATGTATGAATTTCACTTTAGAACAGTAAAAATTAAAGAAGATGAATATATATTTTCAATATTACTAATTTCTGATGATGGTTTTTTTAAAACAAAATTTCATAATGATGACAACAAAGTTTTAACATCGAAAAATGATACTTTTAAATTTAAAAAGGAGTATGAGTCAAATTCTAAAATTGTATTTGTTTTAGGAAAAAATTGTTGGGATGAAAGTAATTTTTCTTGGAATAGTAAAGATATTACTTTAGGAGATTATGGTTATGAAAATTTAAATGATAATAAAGAAATACTATATAAAAGTTATAATTTAGCGTTATTTTCTAATGAAGAAACGACAGAAATTCAATTAAAAGACTTTGAATTATTTTGTTTAGATAAAAATTTCGATTTTAAATTAGTAGATAAAAGAAACTTTTAATTTCAAACCCATGTACTACAAAATAAGACCAATGCTTCCAACAGACGCAACCAGCGTTCTACAAATTTTCCAACAAGGAATTGATGGCGGAAATGCCACTTTTGATCAACAAATTCCTACTTGGGAAGTTTGGGATGAAGAACATTCTGCCGAATGCAGATTTGTGCTTTGTGATGAAAATGATAAAGTGGTTGGTTGGTGTGCTTTGCTTCCTGTAAGCAATCGAGCGTGTTTTTCTGGAGTTGCAGAATTGAGCATGTATGTAGATAATGATATCCAAGGCAAAGGTTTGGGAACGATGCTTTTAGAAAAATTGATTTTAGATAGCGAAGAACATAGCTTTTGGACTTTACAATCGGGTATTTTTCCAGAAAACAAAGGTTCTATCGCTCTTCATCAAAAATTGGGTTTCAGAATTGTAGGAAACCGTGAAAACATAGGCAAAAGCAACGGAAAATGGCGTGATATTGTATTATTGGAAAGGAGAAGTAGAGTAGTAGGTATTAGTTAATTTGAATATTACTTTCGCAGATTTTTCGGATTTCGCAGATTTTTTTTAGGGATTCTTAAAAAAGTTTTTTCATTCTTCCGTGTAAATCTGTGAAATCTGTGAGGACATTTATTCACACAGATTTCACAGATTTACACGGATTTTTTTGATTTTCTAATCCCAATAAACTATTTACGAACCTTGAACACTGACTAGAATAAATCTATGTTACTACATCCGATACTTCAATTATTTAATAAAAAGATACACGCAAAGCAAACCAACTCCACCCAAAACTATGGTATAAGGAAGTGCCATTTTTACCATTCTACCATAAGAAAGATTGATTAATGGAGCCAAAGAAGAAGTAAGCAAGAACAAGAAAGCTGCTTGTCCGTTTGGCGTTGCAACACTCGGTAAATTAGTTCCTGTATTAATTGCAATAGCCAATTGATGCATGTGATCTTCCGTAATTTCTCCTCTTGTAAAAGCACCGTGAACTTCATTAATGTAAACAGTTGCTACAAAAACATTATCGCTTATTGCAGATAAAAGTCCATTGGCAATATAGAAAATAGAAGGTTGATGGTCAATTGGTTGGCTTAAAGCAAATTCTATAATTGGTGTGAATAAATGCTGATCGTGAATCATAGAAACGATTACGAAAAATACTACAAGTAAAGCAGTAAAAGGTAACGCTTCTGTAAATGCTTTTCCTATAGAATGTTCGTCTGTAATTCCCATAAAAGAAGTTTGCAATACGATAATTGCCAAACCTATAAAACCAACTGGAGCAATATGCAAAGCCAAAGCTATTACCAATAAACAAGCTGCGACTGCTTGAACTACCAATCCGTATTTTTCAGATTTTGAGCGTTTTGCATTGTTTTCGTTGGTGTAATTTTCTATTATTGTACGTACATTACTTGGTAAT
>CAXYUO010000263.1:0-3236 GCA_964292185.1 uncultured Frigoriflavimonas sp. | reverse complement strand
CTTTTACTTCTAATGTTTATTTTTATTTGAGTCTGTGAATCTTCGATTTGTGGTTAAAATTATTTTTATAAAAAATTTAAACAAGCTCTTATAATTAATGAAAATGGACGACAATAAAACTCCGAAGGAGTGAAATATTCAAAAAAAAATATCATCCTTTCAGGATTTTATGAAAATTTTATTTACCATTTATAATAATTTCATCTCTTCGAGATTTTTTTTAAAATAAACAATGGATTGTTAGTCTTTTATCTTTCATCTATTTTCTTGCATCTTCTTATTTATCTACTTTTTTATATTTTTAGAATTAAGCCATTCTTGGTATTCTTTGGCGTTTTTTTCGTGTTCTACACCATTGTTGGTAAATCGATGAAACCCGAAGTTTTTCGGATCTGCACACATAAAAATGTAATCGTTTTTCTCGTAATTCAAAACAGCATCTACAGAATTTTTGTCGGTTACACATATTGGTCCAGGTGGAATTCCTGTATTTGCATAAGTGTTGTAAGGCGATTGTTCTCGCAAATGTTTGAACAAAACTCTTTTGATAGGCGTTGTGAAATTACTGGCTTTGTTTACTGCATAAATTACCGTAGGATCGCTTTGCAGTTTCATTCCTTTTTGATATCTGTTGAAATATAATCCTGCAATGGTTTTCATTTCGTCTGGTTTTCCGCCAGATTCTTTGTAAACGATAGATGCCAAAGCATAAATTTGATCTCTTGAAAGTCCCAATTTTTTTTCTTTTTCAATTCTTTCTGCTGTCCAAAAATCATTGTATTGATCTTCAAATTTCTTGAAAAATTCTGAAGGAGTTACCGTCCAGAAAAATTCATAAGTATCTATAAAACAGTATCTTTTGAGGTCTTCTGCGTTTTTTAAACCTTTTACTACAGCTATTTTATCTAAATCTTTTGCAAATTTTAAAGAATCAGCTTCGGTTTTTTCTGAAACTTTTCCTACCATTTGATAGACATCAAAAAAATCTCCAATTCTGAAACTATTTGGCGTTTGGTTTCCTGCTTTTATCATGTTGACAAGATCCGTATTATTGGTTCCTGCATTTATTTTATATCTTCCTTTATGGAAATATTGGTTCATATTTTTATCTTTTGCTACTTTCTCAAAAGATGCTTTGTCTTTAATAAAAGGAGCGATAGAATCTAAAATTTGTTCAAATTTCGCATCATGAGGAATGAGAATGTAACCTTCTTTGGCTACATTATTTTTATAATTGGAACTGTAAAATTGATAACCAAAAAAACCACCGATTACAGCAGCAATCAGTAAGAATATAATGGCAATAGAGCATCCTTTTTTCATATATTTTATGTTTGTCGGAAGTCTGCAGTTAGAAGTCCGAAGATATTAGCTTTACGCTATGTTTTTTTTATTTAGTTTGAATTTTGAAGTTCTAAAATAATCTTCGGACTCCCAGCTTCCAACTATCTTATAAATCAATTCTTCCTTTAAATACTTGAATTGCAGGACCTTCTAACCAAATATTTTTGAAAGATTTTCCTACTTTTTCGGCAGAAATTTTTAAATTCCCACCTAAAGTTTTCACGTTTACAGAATTTGTATTTACTTTATTAAAGTGAACCAATGCAGCAGCTGTTACGCCAGTTCCACAACTGAAAGTTTCATCTTCTACACCACGTTCATAGGTTCTTACAAAAATTTGATCTTCAGAAATTTTCTCTACAAAATTTACGTTGATTCCTTCTTTTTTATAAAATTCAGAATTTCTAATTGCAGATCCACAATTTTTTACTTCAAAATTCTCTACATTATTCACAAATTGTATGTAATGTGGTGATCCTGTGTTGAGTTCGAAATCTTTTCCAATGTTTTTTATTTCAGAAACATCGCTCATTTTCAATTTTACAGTACCGTTTTTTATTTCGCCTTCATGTAAACCATCAATCGCTTCAAAACTTGTTTTTTTTGTAAAAATTTCTAAAAAATGTGCAAACGCAATGATGCATCTTCCACCATTTCCACACATGCTGCTTTCTCTACCATCAGAATTGTAATACACCATTCTGAAATCTAAAGTTGGGTGGTTTTCCAGCAAAATAAGTCCATCTCCACCAATACCGAAACGTCTATCACAGCATTTTTCTATTAAAATTCTATCTTTTGGAAATTGCAGATTTCGATTGTCAATCATTACAAAATCATTTCCTGTTCCTTGATATTTATAAAATTCCATTAATTAAATTAAAAGTGTTTTGAATTTCTAAGTCGCAAATTTAATCAAAATACGAGTAAAATGATGTTAAAGGATTCCTAAAAAGAGGGATTGCTATTTTCTTTATTAGATATGCCTTTTTTCCATTCAAAATATCCGACAATTGCCATTGCTGTAAAAACTAAATATTGAAGAGAAGTGATTCCCAATCCTTTGTAAATCATCATTGGAACTACGATGATATCGCCGATAATCCAGAAAATCCAGTTTTCTATTTTACGTTATGCCATGAGCCACATTCCGACCAAGAAAATTGCGGTGGTGAAAACATCTAACCAATTTGCCCAATCTAAATGATACAAACCAAGATTTACATTAGCCATGGAAAAATTATTAAAAATAAATGGTTTAAAATAGTACAATAAAGTAACTAAAAATACACTTATTACAAATAAAATTGCTGCAAAAATCCATTCTTTCTTTTTTGTAGAAGAAACCTCTACGTGAATGTGATCTTCTGAGCTTTTGTACCATAAAATCCATCCATATATACTCATTATTGTATAATAAATATTCGTCATAGAATCTCCTAAGAGTCCAAAAACGAATGCGATATAAACATAAAGAATAGTAGAAATAATACCTGTCGGAAAAACCCAAATATTTTTTTTCACAGAAAAGAAAACACTTGCAATACCAAGACTTGCGGCAATTGCTTCTAAAACGATTTGATACGTTTCGTAAGATTCATAAGGTTTTAAGAAGAGATTGTAGAAATTCATGAGGTCAAAGATAAGGTTTTCGGGAAATTAAACTGTTATGTAACTGTAATCACAAACTTAGATAAAAAAATGAAGTATTTTTGGATTAAATTAATAACGATGAAGAAAATATTTTTAATAGCCACAATTTCATTATTTGCTATTCAATGTTCAAAAACGGAAGTGAAACCAGAAGTTTCTACCGATGAAATTGCTGCAGAAAATGTAATAAAAACGGCGGAAATAAGCATAGATTCTTTGAAAAGTTTTGCTGGAGAAAC
>CAXYUO010000262.1:0-3255 GCA_964292185.1 uncultured Frigoriflavimonas sp. | reverse complement strand
CTTGGAGAATTTCCTCTGTCTTCTGTTACAACTCGTGTACCAGAATTTCCTCTTGTTCCATTGTTTCTTGGGTTACTTGTTTCAGTTCGGGTTCTTGGTGTAGTTCCTTTAAATTCTCTTGTTTCACGATTTCCTCTTGGTGAGTTTGAAGTCATTTCACTTCTATTTCGTGGCGTGTTGATATTTCTTCTTGAATCTAATTCATGTCGGTTTGAATATCCTGAATTTCTATGTGCGAATGAACGATTTGGATATCTTCTTTCATAACCATTTCCTCTTCTTCCATAATAATTGTTATAAACTGAAGCACATCTTCTGTGTGAAACATAGTGATAACTGTGACCAAAATTGATATGAACATGAATGTGATTTCTATATCTAAAAATTGGGAAAGGATTCCAATAATAGTAATAACTTGGATAATAACCCCAATACCATGATGAATAATACGGACGATAATTTCCTACCCAAAATGTATTATAAATTACCGGAGTATGAACATAAACTGGTTCGTAAATATAATTGGTTCCGTACATATAAACATCACCAACAACTTGCACTTGAACACGGTTATTACTATCGCGTTCTACTTCAATTGTTGCTACATCTTGAAAAACATCTTTTTCTAAAACCGCTTGCACTACAACTAAATGTACATTGCCTTCAACTGTTTCAATAACTCTTAAATAATCGACATAGTTATCGTTATTCAAATCTAAGTTTGAAATTTGTGTTTTTGGATCATTTAAACGTCTTTCAAAGTCTTCTAAATTAGAAGCGTCTCCAAAAACAGTTGCAACCGCTCTTAAATCTAAGTTGTCGCTGATATCCGAATTTTTTGCTGTAACCGTAGTTTTTTCTTGAGCAAAAAGTGAACCTATCGTCAATGAAGCCAGTAAGCTCAGATGTATCAATTTAGTTTTCATAATATTTTAGTTTAAGGGTTCTTATTTTTATATTTCATAATTCAATTACTGTGCCAAAGTTTTTAATAACGATTTAAGTTGTTGATAATTAGCGATTTGTAAAATATATTTTTGCTTTAAAACATTTCCATTATATTTGAAAATAAAACCCATCAAATGAAGAAAATTTATTTATTTCTAATTTTTACGAGTATTTCAGCAATAGCTCAAAGCGGAAAATTTAAATCGGAAGTTATTATCGAAACTAAATTGAGTTGCAGAGCCATTTTTGTTGACGATGAAAAAGTGTGGATGGGAATGGATAAAGGGCGTTACGGATTTTACGATAAGAAAAAAGACACTACAATTCTAAAGGATGTCCAATCAGTTGCTAGAAATACTGAATTTAGAAGCATTGCAGGAACCAAAGAAGCCATTTTTATTTTAGCAGTAGGTAATCCAGCTATGTTGATTCGTATTGAT
The DNA here is from genome assembly GCA_964292185.1 of uncultured Frigoriflavimonas sp. Classification (GTDB taxonomy): domain Bacteria; phylum Bacteroidota; class Bacteroidia; order Flavobacteriales; family Weeksellaceae; genus Frigoriflavimonas. The sequence goes on along the minus strand of CAXYUO010000262.1, from coordinate 1,867 downwards.
AAGAAAACCTTGGAAGAAACAGTTGTGTATAAAGAAGAACACGAAAAAGTGTTTTACGACAGTATGCAATTTGTTGATAATCTAAACGGATTTGCCATGGGTGATCCAATTGAAAACTGTTTAGCATTTATAAAAACTAATGATGGAGGAAAAACATGGCAAAAAGTAAATTGTGATGTTTTACCAAAAGTTTCAGAAGGTGAAGCCGCTTTTGCAACAAGCAACACCAATTTAACTATAAAAGGAAAATCGATTTTTATGGTTTCGGGTGGAAAGAAATCTCGTGTTTTTGTTTCTAAAGATTTTGGTGCAACTTGGAAAGTATATGAAACACCAATTGTTCAAGGTGAGGAAATGACCGGAATTTTTACTGCTGACTTTTACAATGAAAAAATCGGAATTATTGCAGGCGGAAATTACATGAAGCAAGACCAAAATTGGGCCAACAAAGCCATTACTAAAAATGGTGGAAAAACTTGGAAATTAATCTCTGAAAATGAAGCTTTTGGATACGCTTCGTGTGTACAATTTGTTCCAAATAGCAAAGGAAAGCAGCTAATTTCTGTTGGTGGAACAGGTATGTTTTATTCGGCTGATTTTGGCAAAAGTTGGACAAAATTCTCTGATGATAAAGATTTTTTCACTTTTAGATTTGAATCAGAAAAAGTGTTTTATGCAACTGGAAGAAATAAGTTGGTTCGATTTCAAATGGAATAAAAAAAGCGTTCAACTGTTGCTGAACGCTTTTTAAAAATTTATAACTATCCTCTTCTTTTTTCGCGCATTTGTTTTAATAATTCTCTATTAAAATCTTCTTCGGCTTTTTTAAGTTTGATGATTTTCTTAGCACTAATTACACCTTGTAAATCTTTGATGAATTTCTTCTTTAAATTGAATAAATCTTCTTCAATTTTTTCCATCTGTATTAATGAATTAGAAGCATCTTTTTCACTTAATTTTTCAACATTTCCTGGTTTAAATCGGTCTAAAATAGCTCTCATTTTTTCATGACGTAATTCCGACTGATTTTCATCGAAGGCATTATAAATAGGCCAAAATTTTTGAGCTTCATCTGTAGTCAATTCTAATTGCTCAGTAATGTAAGCTACTTTTAGTGCTTTAACTTTTTCTCTTTTTTCTTTAAAACCTTGAGAGAAAGATAATGAAGCAACTAAAAGAAATATAATTGGAAATAAGATTTTCGTTTTCATAATGGGTAAATTTTATTCGTTAATATAATAATCTAAGTTTTCCGATTCGGAAAGATAATCTTCAACAGCATCAGGATTTGATTCGTTTAGAGATAAATTTTTCTCTAATGCTATAATATCGTCATCGGTTAAGTGTTTTGATAATTCTGTTATACCAACATTTTGCTGTTGTGCTAAATAATTTTCAATGGTTGAAGCGTCTAAATTACTTTCACTTGCCATATTGAAATAAACAGGAATTGCAATCGCAAGTAAAAATACGGCAGCAATAGCACTTATCCAAACTTGTTTTCTGTAGAATAAGGAAACCACTTTCGTTTCTTTTTCTACTGGAATTTGCGCCATCATTTTAGCTTCGAATTGCTCAAAGTAATTTTCTGGAACTTTAAATCCCGATTTTATTTCGTTTTTATTTTCTAAGTCAAAAGGTTTCATATCTATTGGACAAAAATTTTGTGTAAAGGTTTAATTGGTATGTAAAAATTCTTCAATTTTCTTTGCTGCTATGTGGTAACTTGCTTTTAAAGCACCAACCGAAGTATTTAAAATTTCGGACATTTCTTCGTATTTTAATCAAAAAGAATTCCCCGAGGCTCTGCCACGTGGGTAAAGTGGAAAGTTTGAAAACCTTAGGTTTTCATATGCTTTGAAAAAGC
>CAXYUO010000261.1:0-3256 GCA_964292185.1 uncultured Frigoriflavimonas sp. | reverse complement strand
AAAAACACAAGAATGCCTTTCACAGAAATAGCAAAACAAATGGATGTTTCTGCAGGTACAATTCACGTAAGAGTGAAAAAAATGGAAGATGCAGGTATTATACTTGGTTCTTCTTTAAGTTTAGATTATGCAAAGTTAGAATATCACTTTACAGCATTTATCGGAATTTTATTGACGAAATCTAACAGAACTCAAGATGTATTAAAAGAATTAATGGGTATTCCAAATGTAATAGAAGCTAGCGTAATTTCTGGTAAATACAACATCTTCTGTAAAGTAAAAGCAAAAAATACCGAAGACGCAAAAAGAATAATCTACAAAATAGATGATATACAAGATGTGATGAGAACAGAAAGTATGATATCTATGGAAGAATATATTTCTGACAAAAATAGATTAATAGACGCAGTTACAGTTTAATACTATAACCAAATTTAAATCATATAAAAAAAACTTATGTTTCTGCATAAGTTTTTTTAATTTTACAAACTATGGAAAACAATTATTTCGAAAACGAACCAAAATATACAAGCGGTTTTTATATAGCAATTGCAGCTTTAGCTTTATTTACAATGATGGGTTTTGGGATAGATTTTGATGAATTTCAACAAAGAGAATCTCTCAATATTCCAGATTGGTATTTTTATATTATTTTTGGAGTAGATTTTCTTGCATTATTATCCGTAATTGGAATTGCGTTTTTCAAAAAAATTGCTATTTACGCTTTTCCAAGTTTCGTGGTATTGCACTTTTTCATGCATCAATATTACTTATCTACTTTTCTTTATACAGATGTAACCAATTTGTTTCTGTATGTAGGAGCAGGTTTACTAATGATGATTCCAAAATGGCATTATTTTAAATAATTAATAAAAAATGTTTTCAAAAGCCTGCGAATACGCCATAAAAGCTACCATTTACATTGCACAACAAAGTATAAAAGATTCTCCTGTGAACGTGAAAGAAGTAGCAAAATCTGTAGATGCTCCAGAAGCTTTCACGGCCAAAATATTACAACAACTTTGCAGAGAAAATATTCTTGTTTCTACTCGTGGAAAACAAGGTGGATTCACTTTTCCTATAAAAAAACAGAAAGATATAAAAATTCACGATCTGGTTCTCATCTTTGATGGCGAACAGATTTTCACCAAATGTGCACTCGGTTTGCATACTTGTTCTTCTGAAAATCCTTGTCCTGTACATGATGATTTTGCAAGCATAAGAAATAATCTTGCACTTATGGTTCAAAAATATACCATTGCAGATTTAGCCCAAAAAACTACAGATGGTTTAGCTTGGTTGAAATAATTCAACAATAATTTTCATGTTTTTTATTTTATTTTTAATGATATATTTTATTATAAATTTATATAAGATAAATTTGTCCGAATTAAAATATTGCTTATATTTGCAACATAATATTAAAGTAAAAATATGTTGACAAAAGAACAAACCATAGGAGAAATAGTAGCAAAAGATTTCAAAGCTGCACAAGTTTTCAGAAAATATAAAATAGATTTCTGTTGCAAAGGAAACAGAACGATAGAAGCAGCTTGTGAAAATAAAAAATTTACTCCAGAAGAAATTTTTGCAGATTTAGAATTATTAGTAGATAAAAAATCGGGTGGAATAGATTATAATTCTTGGCCATTAGATTTATTGGCAGATTATGTAGAAAAAACGCATCATGCTTATGTAGAAGAAAACATTCCTGTAATCGTACAATATTTGAATAAATTGTGCAAAGTACATGGAGAAAGACATCCAGAATTGTTCAAAATTTATGAATTATTCCGTGGGAGTTCTACAGATTTGGTAGCGCACATGAAAAAAGAAGAATTGATACTTTTCCCTTTCATCAAAAAAATGATTGCCTACAAATCAAGTGGAGAAACTCTAGAAACACCACATTTCGGAACGGTAGAAAATCCTGTAAGAATGATGAAGCAAGACCATGCAGTAGAAGGAGAGCGTTTTCAAAAAATTGCAGAATTAACGAATAATTATCAATGTCCATCAGATGGATGTGGCACTTTTCAGGTTGCCTACAAAATGCTAGAAGATTTCGAAAAAGATTTGCATCAGCATATCCATATAGAAAATAATATTCTTTTCCCGAAAGCTGTGCTATTGGAGAAAACTTTTTAAAAGAATTTCATTTGTGTTTTGAGCGTTCTACAAGAAATTGTGGGGCGTTTTTATTTTCTACAATTTTGTAAAAATAGATCACATTTGTACCTTGCTGCACAAAGTATCCCGACTTTGAGCTTCTAATAATAAGACTAATTAAATGCAATATTGCTATTTTTTGGTTCTTCGCTAAAAACTAAGGAAATACAAAATTTTCATTATTTTTGAAAGATGGAAATAGCAACAGTTTTGGAGAAGGTTTTGAATGTTGAAGAACCTTGGGAAATTCAAGAAGTAGAAGTTATACATTCTGCAAATGTTTTGCGGATAAAAATTGATTATTTGAAAGAATCTAAATTTCCTTGCCCAAAATGTGGTGGAGAAAGTTTGGTGCATGATGGAAAATATCGGGAATGGCGGCATTTAGATTTCATGCAGTATAAGACGTATTTAGAGATTAAAATTCCGAGAACAAAGTGTGAAAAATGCGGTGTTTTAACCATAAAAGACCTGCCATTTGCGAGAACCAACTCGCATTATAGTTTTTTTTTGAACGATTGATAATAAATAAGGCAAGCATAATGTCTGTATCTGCCATGAGTAGGGAGATTTCTGAGCCAGACCAAAATCTTTGGAGGGTTATCAAACATTATATTAAACAAGGTTTGGAAAATCGCTGCAAATGGAATTTAAGTAAAATAGCAGTAGATGAGAAGGCGTATAAAAAAGGGCATGAATACGTTACTCTTTTCACGGATTTAGATACAGGAGCGGTGATTTTTGTAACCAAAGGAAGGAAAAAAGAAGTGTTTGAAGAGTTTAGGGATTGGCTATTTTCAATAGGAATAGACGCAGATTCTATCCAACTTTTTTCTATGGATATGTCTAAAAGTTTTCAAGCTGGCAGGAAAGAATATTTCCCAAAAGCAGAGGTGGTTTTTGATTGTTTTACTCAAAGTTTTTATTTTTTTTTATTTCGTGATGTGCTTCGCAATTCATATTAAAAAATTACTCAATGAATGTTTGGATAAAGTGAGAAAAAGAGAAATTGTAAAAAGTCTAAAAAAGAACTGGGCAGGAATTTTAAAAGCGATGCAAACCAATATAACAAATGCTGTAAGCGAAG
>CAXYUO010000260.1:0-3262 GCA_964292185.1 uncultured Frigoriflavimonas sp. | reverse complement strand
TAGTTGATTATCACAGCATTTAAAATGTAAAAAGCACATTTATCAGTGTAAATCTATGAAATCTGTGGGTAAATAGACCTAAATTATTTTAATGCGTTTGACATAAATTTTTACGAATTTTTACGAATCGTGAATCTTTGAATTTTTGAATCTTTGAATTTTTGAATCTTTGAATCTTTGAATTTCTAGGAGCTATTTCCCGCTATCCGCTGTATCTTTTTTGCTAGAAAAGGCAGATAATGCCAGAAAAAGTTTGCCAGCAAAAAAGGATGCCGCTTCTATCGGGGCTATGAGATTTTCGCTTTTTTTAAAAATTAACAATCATTTAGAAAATTTTCCACCACTTTTTACTTTCACCTTTTTACTTTTACCTTTTTCACTATCTTCGCATTTGTAATTCAACAATAATTTTGAGTCAGAAAGAACAAGAATTTTCTCAACACATCAATGATAATCAAGGTTTGATTATCAAAATTTCTCGCATGTACACCAATTCTTTAGAAGATGAGCAAGATCTTTTTCAAGAAATTGTGTTACAATTATGGAAAAGTTACGACACATTCAAAGGGCAAAGCAAAATTTCTACTTGGATGTACAGAGTTGCTTTGAATACAGCGATTACCATATTTAGAAAAAAAACAAAATGGCCGAAAACAGATGAACTTTTAGATTTTCATTACCAACATTCAGAAGATTTTGATGATGAAAAAAAACACCAAATATCTACACTTTACAAAGTGATAAAAATGTTACCAAAAGTAGAAAGAGCAATAGTAATGATGTATTTGGACGATTTGCCTTATCGTGATATTTCTGAAAATCTAGGGATTTCTGAAGTAAATGCAAGGGTAAAAATGAACAGATTGAAAAAAACATTGAAAACATTAATGGAAAAACATGCCTGAATTTAATATCGATCAATATAAAAAAACCTGGCAAGAATCTTCTGCTGCTACCCAATATAGCAAAGATGAGATTGTGCAGATGCTGAACAAAAAATCTACCAATTATATAAAATATATTTTGTGGATTTCTGTATTAGAATTTGTGTTTTTCCTTAGTTTAACAGTGTTTTATATTTTCAACAATGAAGATGTGAATAATTATTTTGTATTGATGCAAAAATTGGGAATAGAAAAAAATGCAAATGTGATGATGAATTTTGAGCATTTGTATTTTTTAATGAAGGTTTTAAGTTTAGTAATTTCTGCGATTTTTGTAGTAAAATTTTTCCTGAATTTTCAAAAAATAAAGGTAGAATCTAATCTAAAAAAATTCATACTTCAGATTATTAGATTCAAAAAAACAGTGAATTTATTTATTCTCACGAATATTATTTTCTTTCTACTCTTTACTGCTGCACTTACTTATTTAGTTTTTTACACCCTACAAACTCAAAATGTAGAATTACCAAAAGAAACCACCATCGGATTATTTGTAGGATTACTAGCTACTACATTGCTTTGCATCGCTTTGATATGGTTGTATTATCGTTTGGTTTATGGCATTATCATGCGAAAATTGTCGGTTCATTTGAAACAATTGAAAGAGATAGAAAAAGGGGAATAGCTTTTGGATTTTGGCAAAATAAAGATAATGTACTAAAAAAGCGTGGGAAATATTCTCACGCTTTTTTCAGTTTATTACTAATTGCTTATTACTAAAGTTCCTTTCTTAATCTCGCAACAGGAATACTCAATTGTTCTCTGTATTTTGCGATGGTTCTTCTGGCAATATTGTAACCTTTTTCTTTCAATATTTTCACGAGAGCATCGTCTGTATAAGGTTTTCTCTTATTTTCTACATCGATGGCTTCCATCAAATAGGTTTTAATTTCTTTTGTAGAAACTTCTTCGCCATCACTATTCGTCAAAGAATCTGAAAATAGATCTTTTAGATATAAAATTCCGTTTGGTGTATCGGCATATTTGCTTTTTACCACACGAGAAATGGTAGAAATATCAAAACCTGTAATATCTGCAATATCTTTTAGAATCATTGGTTTCAAAGATTTATCATCACCAGTTAAGAAATATTCTTTCTGCAAATGTACAATTGCCGTGATGGTTTGCATTAGCGTATTTTGCCTTTGCGTAATAGCATCTATATACCATTTTGCAGCGTCTAATTTTTGTTTGATGAAAAGTGCAGCTTGCTTGTGTTCTTTAGATTTTTTGTCGTGAGAATAGGTATTTAAAATCTCTTTATATTCGTGAGAAACACGCAAAGTTGGAGCATTTTTGCTATTCAACATTGGGATAACATCTGCTGGTTTGTTTCCGTTATCAATTACTTTTATGGTAAAATCTGGAATAATTTCGTTGTTAATGGTGATGGTTTGTGTATCATAATTTCCACCAACTTTTGGATTTAGTTTTCCGATTTCTTCCAAAGCATCTTTCAAATCTTCTTCATCAATATCAAATTTCTGGATAATTTTGTTGTAATGTTTGTTTGTAAGAGCATCAAATTGGCTTCTCAAAATATCTGCAGCCAACAAAACAGATTTTTCTGCGGTTACTTTTTTTTCTATTTGAAGAAGCAGACATTCTTGCAAATTTCTGGCTCCAACTCCTGTAGGATCAAGCTTTTGTACATAATTTACCAATATATCTTGCACATTTTCTTTCGTAGTATATAAACCTTGAGAAAATGCCATATCATCTACCAAAGATTTCACTTCTCTTCGCAAATATCCATCATTATCAAGATTTCCGATGATGTATTCTGCAATTATCAAATCTTCATTTTCTACATTCACCAATCGTATTTGTTCTATCAAATAATCGTACAAAGATTGACCTTCTGTTAATAGACTTTGATTATCAAATTCTTCGTCGTCTGCAGAATAGTTATTAGATTTAGATTTGTACGCAGGTTCATCGTCATACATATAATCGCTCACATCAAAATCTGTATCAATACTTTCAGAACCTTCAGATTCTAGGTCGTTTGAAGGAGATTCATATTGCTCTTCTTCTTTTTTTTCTAATCTTTCTAGAGCGGGATTTTCTTCAATTTCGCGTTCCAATTCTTCTTCAAATTCCAGCGTATGAAGCTGTATCAATTTCATTAATTGAATTTGCTGTGGTGCTAATTTTTGACCTAATTTTAATTGAAAATTTTGTTTTAACATGTATGTTTTTGTAGTAACTTTTTTATTTTTATAATTCTAAATTTTCTGGATTTCTTCGGTTGTCCCAGAATGAAAGAATTTCTATTTCTTTTTTATCTTCTTTTATTCTATAATAAAGTGAAAGAT
>CAXYUO010000259.1:0-3277 GCA_964292185.1 uncultured Frigoriflavimonas sp. | reverse complement strand
CAAAGTTAAGGATATTTCATTAGCAGATTGGGGAAGAAAAGAAATTACATTAGCCGAAGCAGAAATGCCAGGATTAATGGCATTAAGAGAAGAATTCGGTGCAGCTCAACCTTTAAAAGGTGCGAGAATTGCAGGATGTCTTCACATGACAATCCAAACTGCGGTTTTAATCGAAACTTTGGTTGCGCTTGGTGCAGATGTAACTTGGTCTTCTTGTAATATTTTTTCTACACAAGATCATGCAGCAGCAGCAATTGCAGCAGCAGGAATCCCAGTTTACGCTTGGAAAGGTCTTTCTGAAGAAGAATTTAACTGGTGTATCGAGCAAACTGTATTTTTTGGAGAAGATAGAAAACCATTAAATATGATACTTGATGATGGTGGAGATTTAACGAATTTAGTTTTTGATCATTACCCAGAATTAACAAAAGACATCAAAGGACTTTCTGAAGAAACAACAACTGGAGTTCACAGATTGTACGAAAGAATGAAAAACGGAACTTTGGTAATGCCTGCAATCAACGTAAATGATTCTGTTACTAAATCTAAATTTGATAACAAATACGGATGTAGAGAATCTGCAGTAGATGCTGTAAGAAGAGCTACGGATATTATGCTTGCTGGTAAAAGAGTGGTAGTTTGTGGATACGGTGATGTTGGAAAAGGAACTGCAGCTTCTTTCAAAGGAGCAGGTTCTATCGTAACGGTTACAGAAATTGATCCAATTTGTGCTTTACAAGCTGCAATGGATGGTTTTGAAGTTAAAAAATTGGATTCCGTAGTTGCAAATGCAGATATTATAATTACAACAACAGGAAATTTCAATATTATTACAGGAGAACATTTCAAAAAAATGAAAGATAAAACAATCGTTTGTAACATCGGACATTTTGATAATGAAATAGATATGGCTTGGTTAAATAGTAATTACGGTAGCACAAAAACCGAAATTAAACCACAAGTAGATCTATATAATATTGATGGAAACGACATTATTATTCTTGCAGAAGGTAGATTGGTAAACTTAGGATGTGCAACAGGACACCCAAGTTTTGTGATGAGTAACTCTTTCACCAACCAAACTTTGGCTCAATTAGAACTTTGGACAAATTCTGAAGCTTACGGAAATGAAGTATATATGTTGCCAAAACATTTAGACGAAAAAGTAGCATTTCTTCACCTTGCAAAATTAGGTGTAGAATTGGAAACTCTTTCTGAAAAACAAGCCGCTTATATTGGTGTAGAAGTTGAAGGACCATACAAACCAGAATACTACAGATACTAAATTTTAGATTTAGATAAATTCAATCCGTTTCTAAAAAGAAGCGGATTTTTTATTTGCAAAAATTCCAGAAATAAATTGTAATTTCAAGAAGTGAAAAAATTGTATCTATTATTAATGTTTTTTGGTTCGTTTTGCTTTGGGCAAACTGGCTTTTCTGTGCTTCATTCACAAAAAAAATTAACAATTCCGTTTCAATTAATTAATAATCTTATTTTCATTCAAGTAGAAGTAAATAGCGTTCCTCTCACATTTTTATTAGATACAGGAGTTTCTCAAACTTTGTTTCTAAGTACGGGCGATAAAGAAGTAGCTTTTAATAATAAAGAAACCGTGCATTTTTCTGGTTTAGGTGGAGATTTGAAAATAGAAGGTTTGAAATCTAATAATAATATGGTGAAAGTTACTAACCAATTGATAGATTATCATCATACGATTTATATTATTCTAGATGAAGATTTTAATTTTTCTTCTTATGTTGGCATTCCAGTTCATGGAATTTTGGGCTATGATTTTTTTGAAAATCATGCTATAGAAATAGATTATATTTCTAAAAGAATTATTGTCTACAATGATGAGAAGCTCTACCAAAGAAAATCTAGAAATTTTGTTGAATTTCCTATAAGTATTGAAAATAAAAAGCCCTATCTAATTACCGAAATACAAGAAAACAAAGAAAAAATAGCCGCAAAAATGCTTATTGACACAGGAAATGGCGATGCTGTATGGATTTTTCCAAATTTAAAAAAAGATTTTATTTATAAAAATCCGAGTATCGATGATTTTCTTGGAAGAGGTTTTAATGGAGATATTCATGGTAAAAGAAGTAGAATAAACAACATTTCTATAGGAGATTTTACTTTTAATCAGCCTGTTACAGCTCTTCCAGATGAGTTTTCTATACAAAATTTTCAAATGGCTGAAAACAGGAAAGGTTCTATCGGAAGTGAAATTACGAGAAGGTTTAATATCATATTTGATTATCCTAACAAAAAAATAAAACTTAAAAAAAATAGGAATTACGATGAAGCTTTTCGCATCAATATGAGCGGATTAGAATTTAAACACATCGGTTTAACATGGGAAAAAGAACAAATACAAATGGCGGGTTCAGATTTAGAATCTTCTACAAAAGCAGAAAACAAATATGTGTACACCGCTTATTCCTATAATTTCGTATTAAAACCAGTTTTTGCAATTTCTGGTGTTAGAAAAGATTCTCCCGCATACAAAGCAGGTTTGAAAAAAGATGATGTTTTGCAATCTATTAACGGGCAATCTACTTCCTATTTAACATTAGAAAAATTGAATGAAATGATGAAACATGATGAAGGCAAATATTTCAGAATTGAAATCCTAAGAAATGATATTCCCATGAAATTTAATTTTTATTTAGAAGATCCTATACCTTACAAAACCTAATAAGAAACCAGAAATATCTACATTAGACAAAATAAGAACGAGACCACGCTTTAAGGTTTATACCTTGCTTTCTCAAGAAAAATATGAGGAAAATTTAAAATTATATTTAAAAGAAAATTCAACAGAATTTAAGGGCAATATTAATAAAGAAGTTGCAACTATATCTGTTAAAACTGAAGAAGATTTCTATTACAAACCCTATCTATCATTAAGAACCGAAAAAGAAGAAGGCAAAACTGTAGTGCGTGGAGTTTTCGGACCAAGTTCAGAAATTTGGACTTTATTTGTATTTATTTATAGTGTTCTTGGGATTTTATGGATGGTATTTATTACGCTTTGGTTTGTAGGAATTCAAATAAAAATAGACGATTATTCTTGGGGATTACCCGTTTCATTATTTATTTTAGTATTAATGTTAATTACTTATCTATCTGCAAGATACGGACAAATGAAAAGTAAAAGAGAAATGGCACTTTTGCGAAGATTTGCTATAGAATATTGCTTAAAATTTCCGGAATAGTTTTGTTTTTGCAGATTTGTTCGTACTTTCTGCTATGATAAAAGTTTTAAATG
>CAXYUO010000258.1:0-3281 GCA_964292185.1 uncultured Frigoriflavimonas sp. | reverse complement strand
GATTTAGATGCAAGTACACTTTCCATCATTACAAAAGGAGAGAAAAACGTAGAAATCTTGTAACAACCAGTAAATTCTCCATTACCTGTTGAAGAACAAGTAGCAATGGTTTTTGCAGGTACAGAAAATCTTTTGAGAGATGTTCCTGTAAATGAAGTGAAAGGATTTATGAAAGATTATGTAGGTTTCTTGAAATCTAAACATCCAGAAACAATGTTAGCCATTAAATCTGGAAAAATAGATAAAGAAATTACAGATGTTTTAAAAGAAGCAGCAAAAGATCTTTCTTCAAAATATTCTCAATAATAATTATTGATTTAATCATCGATAATCATTCATCATTAATGATATAAAGTATGGCAAATTTAAAGGAAATACGCGGAAGAATTACTTCTATCAGTTCTACAATGCAGATAACCAGTGCAATGAAGATGGTTTCTGCTGCAAAATTGAAAAAAGCAACCGATGCTATATCAATGTTGAGACCGTATTCTGAAAAATTGACCGAACTTATAGAAAATGTAAGCAATGGTGCAAATTTAGAAGAAGTAGCAACATATACTGCTGCAAGAGAAGTGAAAAAAGTATTATATATTTCCGTTACTTCTAATAGAGGTTTAGCTGGAGGTTTTAATTCTTCTATTATTAAGGCAGTTAATAATGACATTAATCAATCTGATAAAAATATAGAAATACTTACCATTGGTAAAAAAGGGTTTGATGTTTTAAAGAAAAACAGAACTATTTTTGGAAATGAAAGTGATGTTTTTGATCACATGAGTTTCAATGCTGTTTCTAAATTGGTTGAGAAAGTAATGTTGGATTACAGAGAAGGAGCTTATGATCAGGTTTTTGTTTTTTATAATAAATTTGTGAATGCAGCAACTCAAGATGTAACAAAAGAACAAGTTTTGCCGATTGCATTACCAGAAAAATCTTCTGGTGCGAATACAGATTATATTTTTGAACCAAGCAGTAAAGAAATTCTTGAAAACTTGATCCCAAAAGCGATTAAAACTCAAATTTATAAAGCAATTATTGATAGTATTGCATCTGAACATGGAGCAAGAATGACAGCAATGCACAAAGCAACAGACAATGCACAAGATCTTAAGAATGATTTGGTAATTTTCTACAACAAAGCAAGACAAGCTGCAATTACAGGAGAAATTTTAGAGATTGTAGGTGGAGCAGAAGCTCTGAAAGATTCTTAGAATTTTTAAAATATATTTTCTTTTTAGAAAAAATTAAAACACTGCATTTGCAGTGTTTTTTTGTGCTAAATTTCAGAAATAGATTAAAAAATATTATATATCTTTGCATATTATAATTAGATTAAATAATTAAATGGACATAGACACTATCGTCAATCTTCTTTTAGCACTTTTCTTAGTGCTTCTCAATGGTTTTTTCGTAGCCGCAGAATTTTCAATTGTTAAAGTAAGATATTCTCAAATTCAGCTAAAAGCAGCAGAAGGAAATGCAATGGCAAAACAAGCCGAGCATATCATAAAAAATTTAGATTCCTATCTTTCAGCAACGCAATTGGGTATTACTCTTGCTTCTCTTGGTTTAGGTTTCGTGGGAGAAAGTGCTCTTCATCATATTATAGAAAGCATATTTCATTATTATGATTGGTCTATTGCTCAATCTACAATTACTACTATTTCATTAATACTCAGTTTTCTGATTATTACGGTAATGCATATTGTTTTTGGAGAATTAGTACCAAAATCTATTGCAATACGCAAAGCAGAAGCAACAACCTTATTTATTTCTACCCCTTTAAGATTGTTTTATAATGTTTTCAAACCATTTATTTGGTCTATGAATGCAATTTCTAATTCTTTTTTGAAATTAATAAACATACATCCAGTTTCTGATCACGAAATACATTCTACAGAAGAACTCCAGTTATTGGTAAAGCAATCTGCAGATTCAGGAGAAATACAAGAAGAAAATTACGAAATCATCAAAAAAGCTTTTGATTTTACAGATCATTCTGCGAAACAAATCATGGTTCCTAGGCAAAATATTTTGTCTATAGATTTAGATGATCCAATTGAAGAAATTATAGAAGTAATCATGGAAAGTGGATATTCTAGAATACCAGTTTACGAAGATTCTATAGATGATATTAAAGGAATTTTATATACCAAAGAAATTATTAGAGAATTTGTGAAAAGAAAAGGCACACTTTCTCATGATGATTTGCGAGAATTGATGCGAGAAGCATTTTTCGTAGTAGGAAGCAAGAAAATTTCTGATTTATTGAAAGTTTTTCAATTGAAAAAGCAACATTTGGCAGTTGTTATAGATGAATTTGGAGGAACAGAAGGGATCATTACTTTAGAAGATATTATAGAAGAATTGGTAGGCGAAATTCAAGATGAAGAAGATGACGAAGAGAATATTGTAGATCAAGTAGCAGAAAATGTTTTCTGGGTACAAGCTACACAACCTTTAGATGAAATAAATGAACATTTGCCAGTTCCTCTTTTAGAAGATGCAGAATACAATACTTTAGCAGGATTTATTTTGAATCAACTTGCAGATATTCCTGAAGAAAACCAAGAATTCGATCATTCTAATTATCATTTCAAAATTTTAAAAATGAATAATAGAAGTGTAGATTTAGTAGAATTGGTTTATATTACACCAAACGTTTCACAAGATGTTTCTGCAGAATCTGCTGATATTTAATTTTTTTTAAATGAATAATCACAAAAACACACAAAGAAACTACGATAATCCAAGCCGTGAATACGATGAAGAAGTCTTAGTTTTGGAAGAAACAGATTTAGATAAAAAACTAATCGTTTATAATGATGATGTAAATACATTCGATTATGTAATAGATACATTGATAAGCGTATGCAAACATACAACTGAACAAGCAACACAATGCACAATGCTCATTCATTACAAAGGAAAATGCACTGTGAAAACAGGAAACTTGGAACTATTAAAACCAATGCATGAAAAATTACTTTCTAAAAGCTTGACCTCAGAAATTTTTTAGAATTATAAAACTACAATAACAAAATATAAAAGTCTTTTGAATATTTCAAAAGACTTTTTTTATGAATAATTTAAACCAAAAAGGTGGAAATAAAAAGTTAGGGAGTAATTAAACTTATTGAAATAGAAAATTCGTTACCCTTGTTAACAATTTTTGTACCAGATTTACAAGAGGGTAGTTTCTCAGCTGTAAACTGGGATACTACATCTCAAATTCCTTTTGTTGGGGTTCGTTCTTATGAAACGGAAGATGTAATGAT
>CAXYUO010000257.1:0-3322 GCA_964292185.1 uncultured Frigoriflavimonas sp. | reverse complement strand
CTTGTTCTAGTTGTTTTGGTTCTTTTTCGATTGGGTTTTCTATATTGTCGTAATATAGCCATTCTACAGCTCTTGGAAATTCTTGAGACCAATAAAATTCACTATGTGTTCCTTCAGGATTTATACTGCTTTTTATTTCAAAATCGAATAAATTTTGCTTTTCCCACATTTCTAAGTTTTTTTCAAAAGAAAGTATTCTTTTTACCATTTTCGAACCTTCTAATTCTCCTCCATAAATATAAACTTTCGTTTTAAAAGGAGTTCTGAAGCTTAACATTGGGAAATTATTATTGGGTTCTATCCATAAAGAAGGAGAAAAAATAAGCAATTTGCTATACACTTCTGGATAGAGAAACCCGCTATAAATACTAATTAATGCACCAAGAGAACTTCCGCCAATTCCTGTATATTCACGCTCTTTTTTTGTTCTGTAATTTGCATCTACATAAGGTTTTAAGGTATCTGTAATAAAACGGATGTACTTTTTTCCTTCAGAACCGTTTGCAACATTATCATTATCAAAAATATATTCTTTTATTCTGTCTTCACTTCCATGATCTACCGCTATTACGATAACATCACCACGAGAATATTCTGCAAGAATTGAGAGTTTTTTATCAATTTCCCAGTTTCCGTATTCAGAACCTTCATTAAATAAATTTTGTGCGTCTTGCAAATAGAGTACGGGATAGTTTTTTTCTGATGTATGATAATTATACGGTAAAAGTGCCCAAACCTTTCTATTTCTATCTAATTGAGGAATGTAAAACTCTTCGGAAATCACTTCTACCACAGGAAAAAACTCATCTTTAAACGGTCCCCAATTCAATCTCCATTTTTCAATCTCATTATCAATGCTTTCAAGCGATTTAGAAACTTTTCTATTGATGGTTATGTTGCCAAATCTATCTAATTCTACATTTTCCCAGCCACCTTTTGTGAATTTGTACTCAATGTTTTCTGGTAGAATATCGTTATTTATTTCTATTTTGAAACTATCGTCATCGTTTTTAGTTAATTGAAAATTTGGGTCTCTCGGATTCCATTTGTTGAAATTTCCAGTAATGTAAACTGGTCTTTCATCTTTGTCCGTAGTTGTTACGTTAAATATCATTTCTTTTTTACCTCGTTTATTTTTAAAAAGCTAAATGTAAAGATTTAATTCTTATTTTAAGAAGAATAAGCTAGAAATGATGTTCAATAATAATTCTATTTATTGTATTTTCTACTAATATGTTGAAGTTTTATTTAAGCTTTATGTAAAAATTCATTTATGATTAAAAATTATTGAATCTACTATAGATAAGACCAATATATTCGTATATTTACTAATTGAAAGAAATAAATCTTAAATTTTATGCAAAATATCATACCCTATTCTTTATTCACAGAACATGATGTATATTTATTTAGAGAAGGTAAACATTTTCGATTGTACGAAAAATTTGGTTCTCATTCTGCAAATATTGATGGAGTAGATGGTGTGTATTTTTCAGTTTGGGCACCCAATGCAAAAGAAGTTTCTGTAATCGGAAATTTTAATAAATGGCATTCAGATGCTCATGTTTTATTTCCTAGATGGGACAAAAGTGGAATTTGGGAAGGTTTTATACCAGGTTTGGTTTGGGGAACTCTTTATAAATATGGAGTAAGAACAACAAAAGGAGAATTGCTAGAAAAAAGTGATCCTTATGCTTTGAGTTGGGAGCAAAATAGACAAGCTGCACCTTTGGTTTCTACCAATTGGTACGAATGGAAAGATAAAAGCTGGATGGAAAACAGATGGAAAAAAAATAATCTAGAAGCTCCACTTTCTGTTTACGAATTGCACCTTGGATCTTGGATGCGAGATGAAAATGATCCCGAAAGATTTTTGAGTTATTTAGAAATTGCAGAAAAATTAGTTCCATATATTAAGAAAATGGGTTTCACACATGTAGAATTTTTACCAGTGATGGAACATCCTTATGAACCAAGTTGGGGTTACCAAATCACAGGATTTTTTGCAGCAAATTCTCGTTTTGGACCACCGCAAGATTTAATGTTTTTAATTGATGAATTGCATAATAACGATATTGGAGTAATCTTAGATTGGGTTCCTTCTCATTTTCCTGGTGATGCAAATGGTTTGCACTATTTTGATGGTTCTTTTTTATACGAACACGAAGATCCAAGAAAAGGCTATCATCCACAATGGAATTCTCATATTTTTAATTACGGAAGACCAGAAGTGAAATCTTTCCTTATTTCTAATGCCATGTTTTGGTTAGATAGATATCACGCAGATGGACTTCGAGTAGATGCTGTAACTTCTATGCTATACCTAGATTATGCAAGAGATGAAGGACAATGGGAACCAAATATTCTAGGTGGAAATGTGAATTTAGAAGCAGAGCAATTTTTAAAAGAATTTAATATCGCTGTTTATAAAGATTTTCCAGATGTAATGACAATTGCGGAAGAAAGTTCAGATTTTCCTAATCTTACAAAACCAGTACATGATGGTGGTGTAGGTTTCGGGATGAAATGGATGATGGGATGGATGCACGATACTTTGAAATATTTCTCCGAAGATCCATTAAATAGAAAATACCATCATCATAAAATTACTTTTGCTTCTCATTATAAGAATAATGAAAATTATATGATGCCACTTTCTCATGATGAAGTGGTACATGGTAAATCAAGTATGATTTATAAAATGCCAGGAGACGAATGGCAAAAATTTGCAAATTTAAGAGCATTATACGTTTATATGTACACGCATCCTGGAGCAAAATTGCTTTTTATGGGTAATGAATTTGGGCAAACCAATGAATGGAATTTCGCAGCATCATTAAATTGGGAATTGTTGCAACATCCTGTTCATAGTGGTTTGCAGAAATTGGTTCAAGATATGAATCAAGTTTATCAATCTGAAACTGCATTGTATGAAAATCAATTCAATTCTGATGGTTTTGATTGGGTAGAAGCAAACGAAGAAGATCGATCTACATTTGTTTATCTTAGAAAAGGTAAAAAAGAGAATGATGTATTAATGGTTGTTCTTAATTTTACACCTGTAGTTTTTGATTATAAAATTGGTATAGATGAATTTACAACTTGGGAAGTTCTATTAAATTCTGATGACGAAAAATATGCTGGAAGTGGAATGAAAGCTGAAATACTATCTGAAAATGAAGAAGAATGGATGAATCGTCCAAATTCTATTGTTTTAAAATTACCACCTTTAGCTGGAGTAATTTTAAAAATGACAAAAAAAAATCCACCAAAAAAAACAATTGTAAGAACAAAGAAAACTGTAGCGAAAAAAGTAGTAGCG
>CAXYUO010000256.1:0-3391 GCA_964292185.1 uncultured Frigoriflavimonas sp. | reverse complement strand
GATATAAATGAAACTTTGAACTTGGAAATTTTTGAGAATTTCATGAAAACCATGGAACAAAATAGAAGAGAATTAGATCAACTAAACTTTACTGAAAAACGGAAAATGTTTCTAGATTCAGTAGAAAAAAATAGTGATAGTGATTCTTTTCCATTTGATGAATCTTCGTTATTGTTAGACTCATTAGAACTGCATTATCTAGATGATAATAAAATACTAAATTGCAAAAAAAGTTTTCAATTTCTTACCGAAATAAAAAATGAAAATCTTGACTCGTCTATTCTTGGAAGTACTGAGGTTGCTTTGTTTGATGAAGCAGAAGAAATACTTAATGAAGTTCTGCAATTTTTAGTTGAATTAGATTTATCAGAATCAAAAGCAGGATTTATGGAGATAATGGAAACCTTCCAAGAAGACATTAACTATGCAAATGAAAAGTATCCGAACTTACCTTTAACAAAATATGTAAATGCAAGAATAGATCTATTTTATGAAAATAATTTAGAAGTATGGCAAAAACTACTAAGTGAACATCCAAATTATAAACTATTTATAATTGAAAATTATATTTCAAAAAACTCTTTTGAAGATGTACTTTCATTTTCAGAAGTATTTTCAGAAAACAAAGAAATTTCAAGTGCAGAAATATATAGATATTTATTTGCCCTTTTAAAGCATTTTGAATATACAAAAGACCTTAATAAATTAAATGCAATGCAAGAGTTAATAGAAGAAATCGATTTGTTTGAAGAAGAAATTTCAATTTTGAGTACCCTTGCAATTATTTCTATTGAACAAATTGTTAAAGAAAAGCTAATAAAAAATGAACTTCCAACACGTTTAAAAATTTAATTAAAAACAAATGTTATACTATCTATACGAATACTTAACCAATCACGGAATTAACTTTCCAGGCTTGAGCTTGTTCCGTTTTATCACATTTCGTGCAGCGATGGCAGTTTTGGTTTCGCTAATAATTGCATTGGTTTACGGTAAAAAAATCATCAATTATCTCCGAAGAAAACAAATGGGAGAATTGGTAAGAGATCTTGGTTTAGACGGGCAAAAAGAAAAACAAGGAACTCCAACAATGGGAGGTTTAATAATAATTCTTGCAACATTAATTCCTGTTTTTCTATTCGCAAAAATCACCAATATTTACATTCTTTTGCTCACCGTTTCTGTTATTTGGATGGGTTTCATCGGTTTTATTGATGATTATTTGAAAAAAGTTAAAAAAAATAAAGACGGATTAAGCGGTAAATTCAAAATTCTTGGGCAAGTTGGTCTTGGTTTGATTGTGGGAATTACGATGTTTTTCCATCCAGATATTACCATCAAAAGAAAATATGCAGACGCACCAGTTATCAATAGAAATAATGTGGAACAAAACTTTATGTCAGCAGAAAAAGCGAGCGTTTCTACGGTTCCTTTTGTGAAAAATAATGAATTCGATTACAGCGGAATACTTTTTTGGATGAGCGAAAAAGATGCAGATGATTGGTCTTGGATTGTGTTTATCCCGATGGTTATTTTCATCGTAACTGCAGTTTCTAATGGTGCAAATATTACCGACGGAATCGATGGTTTAGCTGCAGGAACAAGTACTGTAATTTTACTCACACTTGCGTTTTTCACCTACATTTCTGGGAATTTAATTTTCGCAGACTATCTCAATATTATGTTCCTTCCAAATATGGGAGAAACCACCATTTTTGCTTTGGCATTGGTTGGAGCAGTCATCGGATTTTTTTGGTACAATACCTATCCTGCACAAGTTTTCATGGGAGACACAGGAAGTTTAATGTTGGGTGGAGTTATCGCCGTTTTAGCAATTATTTTAAGAAAAGAATTAATGATACCCGTACTTTGCGGCGTTTTTCTTGTAGAAAATCTCTCCGTAATGCTGCAAGTACTTGTTTTTAAATATAGAAAAAGAAAATACGGTTTAGAATATGCTCAAGCAAATAGATTGTTCAAAATGTCTCCTTTGCATCATCATTATCAAAAAGAAGGCTATCATGAAAGTAAAATTGTAAATAGAATGATCATAATCGGTGTATTATTCGCCATTATTTGCTTGATAACATTGAAAATTAGATAAATTTTGTACAAGGTACTATGTAAAATGTACACTATACTTTATACATTAATTCATTATACAGTTAAATGAAAATAGTAGTTTTAGGAGGAGGAGAAAGCGGTTTTGGTGCTGCATATCTGGCGAAAAAGAAAGGCTTTGAGGTTTTTCTTTCAGATAGAGCTGTGATCAAAAATAAGTATAAAAACCTATTAATTGAAAATAATATTGAATTTGAAGAAGAGAATCATGATGAAGAAAGGATTTTATCTGCAGATTGGATTGTAAAAAGCCCAGGAATTCCTAAAAAAGCTGAAATTATTATCAAAATTAAACAAAAAGGAATCAGATTATCATCAGAAATAGAGTTTGCTTCAGAATTTACAACGGCAAAAATAATTGCAATTACGGGAAGTAACGGAAAAACGACAACGGCATCTTTAATCTATCATATTCTAAAAAATGACAATCTAAATGTAGGTTTAGGTGGAAATATAGGAACAAGTTTTGCAAAATTAGTTGCCGATGAAAATCACGATTATTATGTGTTGGAAGTTAGTTCCTTTCAATTAGATGATATTCAAAATTTTCGCCCAACGATTTCTTTATTGTTGAATTTGAGCCAAGATCACTTAGATCAGTACAATTACGATTACGAAGAATATGCATTAGCAAAATTCAGAATTGCCGAAAATCAGGAAAATGATAATTTTTTCATCTATAATAAAGATGATGCAATGAGTGCAAAATTGCTAGAAAAATTAGAAATAAAAGCAAAAAAACTTCCATTTTCATTAAAAGAGAAAGTAGAAGAAGGTGGATATGCGACAGAAAATAAAATATTTGTAAAACTTCAAAAAGAATTTTCTATGAATATAGAAGAACTTTCTTTGGTAGGAAATCACAACATCGCCAATAGTTTAGCAGCTTCTATCGCTGGTAAAATATTGAATATTAGCGATGTAAGTATAAGAAATTCTTTAATGACTTTTCAAGCTGTAGAACACAGATTAGAACAAGTTGCAGAAATTTCTGGCGTGAAATACATTAATGATAGCAAAGCAACCAACGTAAACGCAACCTATTACGCTTTAGATAGCATGAAAACACCAACAGTTTGGATTGTAGGTGGCGTAGATAAAGGAAATGATTATTCGGAAATAGAAGAATTGGTAAAGAAAAAAGTGAAAGCCATCATTTGTATGGGAATTGACAACAAAAAACTGATAGATTATTTTAAAGACAAAAAAGAGCTTATTTACAGCACTTCAAGTATGGAACAAGGAGTAAAAAGCTCTCTTTTAATCGCAG
>CAXYUO010000255.1:0-3406 GCA_964292185.1 uncultured Frigoriflavimonas sp. | reverse complement strand
GTAACAAAACAGCGAATCGGGAAAAGCTACCGAAGGTTTAGTTCAACAGCGGTTTTAAGAAATTTGGGTTTTAGTCTTTAATTTAAAGTTTGTTTTGTACTTTTGAATTACGGTTCTTAATCGAAAGATTTGGCTTACTTATCCCAAACTTCTTAAAGCCGCAAAAAGTTATGTGCAACGCCACCAAAAATGCTGTGAAAATGAAAATAGACATTATTTATATAATTTTATTTTTAGTAATTTTAAATTCTTGTGCCTTAAAATCACAAAATAATATTGACAAAAGATTTCTAACAAAAATTAGCAATCAGAATTATGATGAAATCAAGGATTTAAATAAACTTTATATTTCAGAAGGTCATTTTGAATGTTCAAAATCTTTTGAAAATAATTAT
This sequence comes from uncultured Frigoriflavimonas sp., assembly GCA_964292185.1. GTDB lineage: Bacteria > Bacteroidota > Bacteroidia > Flavobacteriales > Weeksellaceae > Frigoriflavimonas. The sequence continues at coordinate 3,011 of CAXYUO010000255.1, read as the reverse complement.
AGACTTCAAAGTACTTCCGATGGTCTTTATGATTCGTTCATGTATATAACGGACAAAGGAAAAATTTATTTCGGAACAATACCTACCTCAAATATTTCAAAAAAAAATATGTTTGAAAATCAAAATGAGATTCCAAATGCAATTTTCTATAAGAAAAATGAAAAATTTATAATTGAAAGAAAATCAGTAACTCATGCAATTTTTGGAATTGGTGGCGGTTATTTAATTTCTAAAGGAGAAATAATTTTTAAAAATAATAAAATATATGTTATCGATAATTCAGATAAAAATCATTGTGAAATTTATAAACAACATCAATAGAAAAGTCACTTCACAAAAAGAAAATGAAACTTTGAAAAAAACTTCGCAAACAAATTTTGGAAAAACTGCGCGAATACAAGCAACTTTAAATAATGGAATTTTAACAAATAATGTTTTGGAAAATAGCCGGAACTAAATTTCGAAAAAAAATTTGAGATTTAGTAATTAAAATATTTTGAAAGAAGGTTTTGTAATTAGTGATTAAGAAAAAATACATTTTATTACATGCACAATTGTAGATTATTTTAAAATTAGCAAACGAAAACGATATTAGAAACTACTCAACTTGAATTTGATAAAAGTGATTCAAAATCAATAGAGAAAATCTACTACAGAACTTATTTTTATGGATAAATTAATTTTAAACAAAGAAATTCACGAGAAAATAATAAACTCTTCAAAAATATTTTTACAAAGAGAATCTGATAATAATATCAGCCTACTTCCTGCCCTAGAATGGATAGAAGAAATACAGAAAGATAATCTTAATGATGTTACAGAAATTTATATCTTCGAAGAAGGTTTTGGAAACACGGAAACCAAGCTTAAAAACACAATCGTTCATCTAATTACTTCTACTATTGCTTGTAATTATACGGAAGACAATTTGAGTTATTTGAAAAATATTATTCTAATAGATGACAATAAAAAAAGTGATATAGCATTAGATTATTTTTTAAAAATAGGAGCTTATCAGAAAAATTTTTCAAATGAAGTTTTAAATTTTATAGATGAAAACTATAATACATTTACAAAAAACAAGTTGAATACTTCTGCTTTTTATTTGGCTTCTGTTTATAGAAAGAATGAAAGAAATATGGATTTGTTTAATGCCATTAATGAACTTCATTCGCAAAAATATCCTTCTCAAAAAAATGAAAATAGCAATAATTCTATCAAAAAAGAGCAAACAAATTTGAAATACTCGGTAAAAATCTCTCAAAAAAAACCTTGGTGGAAGATCTGGTAGATTTCTGAAAATAAAAGCAATTTAATAATAGTTACATCCACAATCACAATCTAAAATATGTGCCGTATTTGTTTGTAATTGGTATAATTGGCACCTACATTGGCAAAAAAATACTGGTGTACATTCCACAAACAAAATTCCGTAATTTATCATTATTTTTCATCTTGTTTATTGGTATTGTAACGTTGATTCAATTCATATTTAAATATCAATTTTAAAATAAATTAGCTTCTAAATTATCAATTCAAAATAAACATGACCTTTCGCATAGTCTTTGGAAAAAAAATTAAAAATCACTATATTTGAGTAAAGAAATTCACAACTATGGAAAGCAAATCTAATAAAATTTCAAATTCAAAAAAGCCTACTCCAAAATTGGCTTCAAAAGGAGACGTAATCAATAGCAAACGTCCTGCAATCATCAAAAAAAGGGTTGTAGAAGACAAAGTAAACGCAAAGATTGATCATGAATCTACCGTTTTACAACGTTTAATGGCTTCTACTTCTGAAGAAGATAAATCTGAGATTATAAAAGAATATCTAGAAAACTTCTCAAACAATGAGAAAAAAGAAATTCTACAAACACTTTTAGAGGATAAAAATATTGCCGGAAAAAGTAAAATTCATCCGGATGATGAATTGATAAGCAATTGGAGAGCAGGAACTTATCCTTATAAAAACTTAATGTCTCGTAAAAATTATGAGGAAGTGAAATATAATTTGCAAGTAGAATTGTTGAAATTGCAAGTTTGGGCAAAAGAATCTGGTAGCAGAATCGTAATCTTGTTTGAAGGTAGAGATGCCGCAGGAAAAGGTGGAACCATAAAAAGAATGATGGAACACCTAAATCCTAGAGGAGCAAGAGTTGTAGCTCTAGAAAAACCTACAGAAGAAGAAAAAGGACAATGGTATTTTCAAAGATATATAAAACATCTTCCTACAAACGGTGAAATTGTACTTTTCGATAGATCTTGGTACAATAGAGCTGGTGTAGAACATGTTATGGGATTTTGCTCAAAAAGTGAATACGAAGAATTTATGCGTCAAGTTCCAGATTTTGAAAGAAATCTTATAAGAAGTGGAATTATTTTAGTGAAATTTTGGTTTTCTGTAAGTAAAGATGAACAAAAAAGAAGATTCAAACAAAGAGAAACTCATCCATTAAAACAATGGAAATTATCTCCAATAGATAAAGCTTCTCTTGATAAATGGAAAGATTATACCGCTGCAAAAGAAAAAATGTTTTTCTATACAGATACATCAGATTCACCTTGGATTGTGGTAAAATCTGATTGTAAGAAAAGAGCCAGACTAAATGCCATGAGATATGCTTTGCATCGTGTACAATATAACAACAAAAACACACATTTAATCGGAAAATTGGATCCCTTAATTGTAGGTCGTTCAAATGTTATCTACGAAAAAGGCGAAAATGTTTCTCTCAATCAAAACGATTTCAGTTTATAACCTACAGTTATAATTTCAATATCTAAGTATTGTAACACGTTAATATTAAGTTTATTAAGGCTATTTTGCAGAATATTATTTAAGCAATTTAGACCGTATTTGAAAACACTGAAAGATCGTCTTTGGTGTTTTTTTATTTTTATTGGTTTTATATTTTCATCAACATAATCTCCTATTTTATAGCACCAAACCAATGCTATCATTACTATCATAAATAATTTTTCTAATCTTTTTTGGTCCGTCACATGTGTGC
>CAXYUO010000254.1:0-3411 GCA_964292185.1 uncultured Frigoriflavimonas sp. | reverse complement strand
TCTTGAAATATTTTCTGTATTGTTTTTGAGTTTTTTCATAAACGAAAAGCAGAAATTTTACACGTTGTTTTTTCATTTTTTGTAGTTTTTTATTTAAATTATTGACATTCCAATCCAGGCGTAAAGTATTGCGATTGGAATATTGTAGAGTAGGATTAATGCTGATTTCAAGCATTCATCATAATGTTTACTGTTGAAAATTCCGTAAATAATCAATACAAAAAATGCAATCAGATTAACAATGCTACCAAAAATCAAAAGGAAATTTCCGAAGATTGCAAAAGACATATCGTTGAAAATTAAATAGCCAAAAAGTGCGATATTTCCCAGCAAAAAGCTGAGCCAAAAAAGTGATTTTCCGATGTGGATGATTTTGAAATTGTAGTTCATTTTTTTATAGTTTTGTTGGTTGATTTTTAATAATTTTAATAGAGAAGTACATGAAATTGAGCAAAATTCCCATCAAAAGTGTGACTCCCCAAGTTTTTGTATTTTCTAAAGGATAGATAAAACTGTGCGTTATATCTTGAAACAACCCAAAAGGATTTGTCAGAATATCCCAACTATTCCAACGAAGAAATCTACCCAGATATACTCCAAAACTGCTGATAAAAAAGAATAGAATTACGAGAATATTGATTTTTAATTCGCTTAGAAACTCAGAAAGTAATTTTTCGATTTGCAATAAGCTTACAAAACCAAACATTAATCCTGTCCAAGCATAAGCAAGAATCACTATTAAATCATACCAAATTGGGATGGAACTTCTTGTTTTTAGATGGAATAAATCTGTTAGAATATAGGGTGAATTTGGGAAAAAAATAATCCAAATTACAATAGCCAAAAATAATGCTATTTTACTTTTTATTTCAAATTTTATTACAATAGAACTTACTATCAATGGGATGAAAGCTAAAAATAGATTCCAATTTAGAAATAGAAAAACTTTGGAATCGCTTACATAATAGCGAACTAAAAAGAGCATTACGCAGAATGCTGTCATTAATAATAAATACAGATTCATCTGAATTTTGAGAGGTAGTTTTAAACTTTTTGTTGTCATTTTTTTTAATTTTAATTATTCAAAGCACTTTGTAATTCAAAGTAAATGGGTAAAAAAATATATTGCTATTTTCCAAGTAATTTTTCGAGAGCAGATAAATGTTCAGAAAATGCTTCTCTTCCATTTTGGGTTACTCGGTAAGAAGTTTTGGGTTTTTTGCCTACAAATTCTTTTTTCACTTCTATGTAATTTTGTTTTTCTAAAGCAGAACTATGACTTGCCAAATTTCCGTCTGTAATTTCCAGCAAGTTTTTCATTTCTGTGAAATCAACCCAATCATTTACTATAAGAACAGACATGATTCCTAAGCGAACCCTGCTTTCAAATTCTTTGTTGAGTTGATTGATGTTGATCATTTTAATTTTATATTATTTATCCTAAAATAGTCGAATAGTGAAGGATCTACTGCTATAATTTCTTTTGTTTTACTATTTTCAATGGTTACAAAATCGTGATCTTTAAAAAAATTTGATTTTAAATGTTGATTAATATTTACATTCAAAAAATAAATTTCTCCCATTTGATGTTTCACTTTCCATTCTGAATTAAGATTTGCTGATTTCAAACTATTTGCAGTTACTGATGCAAAAAATGCAGAATATCCTATACAATTTGCTTTTTTAGTTTTAATGAGTTTATCCGGATTGTTTTCACATTTATCAAAAGTAAAACTAAGCAAAGAAGACGTTTCTTTTAAATTAATTTTAATAATTTCTTCGATACTCATTTGTTTTTTATCACTTAATATATGGTTTTGAATGGTTGAAATTTCTCTTTGTCCTGTTATTTTATAGGTGAAAAATAAATTAAACAAATAACTTCTGAAAACGAGCAAAGTACCAATAATCAAAATGAAAATACCAAATTTTTTCATGATATTTACTTATACTTTCTATACATCACAATGCCATACACAATATGCAAAACTCCAAATCCTATCGCCCAAAAAACCAATCCCCATCCAAGAATAAAAAAGGAAATTAGTCCCAGAATTATTTCTAAATATCCTAAATATTTTACATCGGTAAGTGTATATCTTTCGGCATTTACCAATGCAAGTCCATAAAAAATTAATGTTGCAGGAGCTATAAGTACGAATAGATGATGGTAAAGAAGACCAATGCAAAATACACCACCAACTACTAATGGTAATGTGAAGGTGATAAGCAATTTTTTTGTAGTTGCATCCCAAATTTTTACATTTTGCTTTTTAGATTTTCTGGAAGTGAAATAATATCCTGATAAAAGTGCTAAAATTAGAATGACTGTTCCAATCATCACCAATTCTTTCACAACACTGATATTAAAAACATTTCTGTCTCCATCAAAATAACTGATGCCTTCTCGTTGGAAAACGAAATAAACATAAATTGCTCCAATTAAAGCAATTAATCCTGCGAAAACTCCTGATAAACCACTTAAAGAAATAAATCTTGAGCTGCGTTCCATCATAGAACGAATGTGCGTAAGATCTTCTTGATAATTTTTTGAATCCATAAAAGTACTTTGAGATGCAAAGTTAAATTAAAAATTGATTGATGCAAATATTTATAAAAATTATTTTATGAAAAATTTCTGATGCAAAATAATCTTTTTATATAAACCCTTTATCCGCCTATTTTTATCATACTTCTATTTTTAGAAAATAATTCTGGATTCTGAAATTCATCGTCAGATTTCATTCCACCACGAACAGGAAATTTTGATTTAATATTTTTTTCTATTAATGGTAAAATGCTTTCGCCCTTTCTCAAAGCATCTAACAGCGCATTTTCGGTGTTGGAAAATAAACAATTTTTCAATTTTCCATCGGCAGTTAATCTTATTCTGTTGCAAGTTCCACAAAACGGATTGGTTACAGAACTGATTACAGAGAAACTTCCAGCGTAAGATTTTATTTTATGATTTTTAGCAGTATCGTTTGGTTTGTCTTGTGTTCGTTGTATATTTTCTGTTGAAAAATGAGTTTGAACCAATTCTAAAATATCCGCATAAGTCACCAATTTCGATTTATCCCATTGATTTCCATTAAATGGCATAAATTCTATAAACCGAATTTGAATGTTGAGGTTTTTAGTTAAATTAATAAAATCTATAATTTCACAATCGTTGAAACCTTTCATTAAAACAATATTTATTCTAACTTCAAAATTATTTTCTATCAAAAGATTGATGTTTTTCCATAAAGCATCGTAATGATCACGTCTTGTAATTTGCTTGTATTTTTCTTTGTTTAAAGTATCTAAACTGATATTTAATGATTTAATTTCCGCAGATTTGAAAGTTTCCAAATATTCATGAACGAGCAAACCGTTGGTGGTAATCGTCAATTCTGTTCCCAATTTTCC
>CAXYUO010000253.1:0-3431 GCA_964292185.1 uncultured Frigoriflavimonas sp. | reverse complement strand
ACCAAATAATGTTTTCCGAGAAAGCTCCAGAATCAATTCTACTTTTGGCGGAAATTTCATAGATGTGATGAGATTAAAACTTATTTTAGAAGTAATTGAGAAAGAAAATTTAGTAGAAAATGCTAAAATTGTTGGAGAATATTTATTAGAAGAGTTAATAAAATTAGAACAAAAATTTCCTGAAACTTTATCTAATGCAAGAGGAAAAGGATTGATGTGTGCAATAGATTTACCAAATACTGAAGCAAGAAATGCAATGTCACAAACACTTTATGATGATGATCTAATCGTTTTAAGTTGTGGAGATAGATCCATTCGTCTTCGTCCACATTTGAATGTTTCTAAGGAAGAAATAAAAATGGTAATTGATAAAATAGAGAAAGCAATTCAAAATAATTAGCAATAAATTTGCAATTTTAATTTAGTTTTAGTACATTTCAATCTTAATTAAAATTAAGAAAATGGAAAGAGAAACAAGAGTTGTAGTTTTTGAAAGCAGCAATGCTGCAGAAGTACAACTGATAAAATCAAAATTAGAGGTAGAAAGCATAGAGAATTTCATGCAAAATAGCTATATGTCTTTTATGACAACACCAACTGCAGCTGCACTGAAATTGCAAGTAAATTTATCTGATGAAAAAAGAGCATTTGAAATTATAGATGCGTATCTTAAAGAAACAGATTTAGATATTTCAAATAGTGTAAACTAAATTATATAGTATTATTAAAATTAAATATGGGGTTTGATCCAATTCAAATCCCAATTTTTATAACTTTTTTTTCACTACATGTCAAAAAATATAATCCATAACCTATTGATTATTTGTGACTTAAATTTTTTAACCACAAATCGAAGATTGACTGACTCAATTAAAAATAAACATTAGAAGTAAAAGAGAAAAAATTATTTTCAGATTAAGTTAAAATAAGGCAATACAATAGAAAATCTTTAGATTTTCACAACTTTTGTGAACTTTATTAAGAATTTAATTACAGACTAAAAAACATAAAAATTACTTTTGTGCCTTTTGTGGTTTTAAAATTCTGATTTGCAATTTGTTATAAATTTTTGTCATGTACTAAAATCTTTTTTATGATGAAAAATATAGAATTTAGAAAAGCAAAAATTGAAGAAGCTTCTGAAATCTGGAAAATCTTGGAAGCTGCAATTCTTCGTAGAAAAGTGGATGGAAGCTTGCAATGGCAAAATGGATATCCAAATTTAGCAACAGTTCAAGAAGATATCATCAATGAAAAAGGATATATTTTACACTTGAATAATGAAATTATCGCGTACAGTGCAATCAGCAAAAATGATGAACCAGCTTATGAAAAAATAGATGGAAAATGGCTTTCTAAAGGAGAATATTTTGTAATTCATAGAATAGCAGTTGCAGAAAAATTCCTGAAACAAGGTTTTGCAAAAAAAATAATTGTAGAAACAGAACAGTTCGCAATGCAACAGAATATTTTTAGTGTAAAAATAGATACTAATTTTGATAATTTTGCGATGCTGAAAATTTGCGAAGATCTTGCTTATCAATACTGCGGAATTGTGATGATGAATGGATCTGAACGAAAAGCATTTGAAAAAATTTTGAAAATTTAATTCTAAATTCATCAAAAAAAAGCCTATTATTGCAGTACAAATTCTGGGGGATTAGCTCATTTGGCTAGAGCGTTTGACTGGCAGTCAAAAGGTGGTCGGTTCGATTCCGATATTCTCCACAAAATCGCTTCTTTTTAGGAGCGATTTTTTTAAAATTATTTTTTCAAAACAGATTAAGTAATACCAATTATGAATATAAAATAGTTTGTTTTACCATTAAGGCATTAAGATTCATTAAGACTTAATTTACTTAATGCCTTAATGGTTTTTTTTACAGCAATGCTTTCTAATAAATATAAATGGTATAATTTAAGAGTTGCCAATTCTCTATATGCAAATCTTACATCTTAAATATTTTCAATAAGTTATTAAAATCTTTGTTGAGCGTTGCGTTTGATAAAAAAAACAATGAATATTATGACTATCCGTTTTGTAGACTAATGCTTTATTTTTCGCCACTAATTCACGAATGTTCTCTATTAAAATCAAATCCATTCATAATTTTCAAGCAAAATAATGATAAATTATTCGTGTATTCGTGGCAAATAAAATCTGGTCAGGTAAAACGCACTAAAAAAATGTAGCACACAGATTTCACAGATTTTCTAAAAATTCTAATAATTTTCTGCCTGAACTACTGTTTTTAGTTGATTATCAAAGCATTTAAAATGTAAAAAGCACATTTATCAGTGTAAATCTGTGAAATCTGTGGATAAATAGACCTTAATAATTTTAATACGTTTGACCTGAAATATGGTACAATTTACGGTCAGTCATAATGAATATTAATAAATTTTAATGCGTTTTACCTTCTTTTTATCTTTTTACTTTTACCTTTTTACTTATAAAACCTATCTTTACCGTAAATTTTGAAAACTATGTCCGACTGGAAAACCGTAAAAGAATACGAAGATATTACCTACCAAAAAAAAGGTGCTGTTGCAAGAATTGCCTTCAATAGACCAGAAGTTCGCAACGCATTTCGCCCAAAAACAACCTCAGAATTATACGATGCTTTTTATCACGTTTCCGAAGATTCTTCGGTTGGAGTTGTATTATTAACAGGTGAAGGTCCAAGTAAAAAAGATGGCGGACACGCATTTTGCAGTGGAGGCGATCAAAAAGCTCGTGGAGAACAAGGTTATGTAGGAGAAGATGGGCGTCATCGTTTAAATATTTTAGAAGTTCAACGCTTGATTCGTTTTATGCCAAAAGTGGTAATTGCTGTTGTAAATGGGTGGGCAGTTGGTGGTGGTCATTCTTTGCATGTAGTTTGCGATCTTACTTTGGCAAGTGAAGAACACGCAATTTTCAAACAAACTGATGCAGATGTTACCAGTTTTGATGGTGGTTATGGTTCTGCATATTTAGCAAAAATGGTTGGACAAAAGAAAGCCAGAGAAATATTCTTTCTCGGTAGAAATTATTCCGCAAAAGAAGCCGCAGAAATGGGAATGGTAAATGCCGTAATTTCTCACGAAAAATTAGAAGAAACAGCTTATGAATGGGCTACAGAAATTCTTGGAAAATCTCCAATGTCCATCAGAATGCTAAAATTTGCCATGAATCTTACCGATGATGGAATGGTTGGTCAACAAGTTTTCGCAGGAGAAGCAACACGTTTAGCATACATGACGGAAGAAGCAAAAGAAGGCAGAAACGCATTTTTGGAAAAAAGAAAACCAGATTTTGGAGAGAATGGTTGGATTTCATAACATTTGGTTTTTGCTTGTAATTGAATAATTTTTTTCAGTACATGACAAAAAATAAAATGTGAAAATTAACCACAAAAAGTCTCAAAAGCAGATGTTTTTCAGATTGA
>CAXYUO010000252.1:0-3458 GCA_964292185.1 uncultured Frigoriflavimonas sp. | reverse complement strand
TAAAGCATATCATTAAACAATAATCTTAATAGATTGCAATAAAACTTAAACTTGTGCTTATCGCAGAAGTTTTTTTTTACTTTTTTTTCAATAAATATTTTTTTTCTCCGTTCTTTTTCAAAAAAAACACTTTTTATGTTACGAGCAAATAATGTTACCAAATCTTATAATGCTGGTAAAAAAATTGCATTAGAAAATTTTAGTATAGATGTTCCAGAAGCAAGTATTTACGGACTTTTAGGTCCAAATGGAGCTGGAAAAACCACATTTATAAGAATCATCAACCAAATTTCTCAACAAGATTCTGGAGATATTTTCATTAATAATGAAAAACTCAAAAATAGCCATATTCAAGATATTGGATATATGCCAGAAGAACGTGGACTTTACAAAAATATGACTGTAGGAGATCAACTACTATATTTTGGAGAACTAAAAGGCATGAAAAAAAATGATGCTTTGAAGGAAGCCAAATATTGGTTTGATCAGCTTGAAATAGACCATTGGTGGAAAAAGAAACTCTCGGAGCTATCAAAAGGTATGGCACAAAAAATTCAATTTGTGGTTACAGTTCTTCATCGTCCGAAATTATTAATCTTAGACGAGCCATTTTCGGGTTTTGATCCTGTGAATGCAAACCTTATCAAAGATCAAATTTTAAAATTAAAAGAAAAAGGTTCTACCATTATACTTTCTACCCATAGAATGGAAAGTGTGGAAGAAATGTGCGATCATGTTGCACTAATAAACAATGCAAAAAAAGTATTAGACGGAAAAATTTTTGATGTGCGAGAACAATTCAAAAAAAATATATTTTCTGTTCAAATTGCTGAATATAATGATTCAAATTGGGAAAATTTTCAACAGAAATTTTCAATTTTTAATAATTCGATTCAAAATGGTATGATTTCTTTTGAAATTAAAAATGAAAACGAGCAGAATCATTTACTTTCAGAATTAATGAAAGTAGGCAAAATAAGGTCTTTTGATGAAAAAATTCCGAGTATGAATGAAGTATTTATCAATGCAGTAAGTCAAAACTATCAAGCATCATGAGAAACATATTTTTAATTACAAAAAGAGAATACTTAACTCAAGTAAAGAAAAAATCTTTCGTTTTATTGACAATTCTTGCACCAATTATGATGCTTGCTTTCGGAGCATTCATCGCATTTATGCTAAAAGCAAATGAAACGCAACACACCATCAATGTTATAGATCACAGTGGAATATTTGCCGGAAAATTAAAATCTGACGAAACCATAAAATACACCACACTTCCCATTTCAGTAGAAAAGCAAATGATAGCTGGACTAAAAGATATGAAAGGTATTGATGGACTATTAATCCTAGGAAATTTACCCGAAAAAGATTTAGATGGTTTAGAAAAAAATTCAAAATTATTGGTCAATAGTAAAATTGGATTTGAAGCAAAAAAACACATCATTTCCGATATTTCTGAAATTTTGAGAGCTGAAAAGATTAAAAAATTAAATCTTGATGAAGCTCAAATCATCAATATTGATAAAAAATTCAACCTTAATAGTCAAAATATTTCTGATGATAAAGAAATGGATTCTGACATTAGTTTTGGTGTGAAATACGCGCTTTCTATGCTATTAATGTATGCCACATTTATGTTCATCATTATTTATGGAGTTCGTGTAATGCGAAGCGTTTTAGAAGAGAAAAACAATCGTGTAGTAGAAATTATCATATCATCTGTGAAACCTTTTGATCTAATGATGGGTAAAATAATTGGGGTAACAATGGTTGCTCTTACGCAATTTGTAGTTTGGATTGCGATGGCTGTAACTGGAGCTTTGGTATTGAATACAGGATTTAGCTCAATGCAAAAATCTTTACCAGCTTCAGAAGAATTATCTGACAAATTAGATTTTCAACAATTAGCAATAGAAGCATCTCATCATCTTTTAGAATTGAATTTCCCTTTGATAATTGCTGTTTTTATATTTTTCTTTCTGTTTGGCTATATATTTTATAGTTCTATTTATGCAGCAATCGGTTCTGCAGTTGATAACGAAACCGAAACTCAGCAATTTACAATGTTTGCAGTAATTCCACTAATGTTGGGTGTTTATGGAAGTTTTACGATGATTAATAATCCAGATGGACCGATGGGATTTTGGCTTTCTATCATACCATTCACTTCTCCAGTTGCGATGGTTGCGAGAATTCCGTTTGGCGTTCCTGCATGGCAAATTATTTTATCTATGGTTTTATTAATATTTTCTACGCTATTTATGATATTTGTAGCGTCAAAAATATATAAAGTAGGAATTTTGATGTATGGCAATAAAGCTACTTTTAAAGAATTGTGGAAATGGATTAGGAATTAGTTATTGGCTATTGGATTTTAACAATTATTGATTTTTCCAACCTGTTTTGTATTGCAAATTTTTAGCATAATTTTCCCAATCTCCAACAAATTCTATATATTGGCTTTCTACTTTTTGAGTTTTCTTATTCCATTTGAAAGTATAGATAAATTTACCGGTGAAAGTTCCGCTATGATTACCTTTTGGTTCTTCTAGCATGGTATATTCTCCATATATTTTGCCACCTTTTTTTGAGTTTTTGTAGAGTGTAACTTTTATTTTGCCTTCAAAATTGTTAGTCGATTTTTCTACAAAAGTATATCCCGCAATAAAATACTCTTGATCATTTCTTACATCTTGGCTAGAAATATTGACCATCACTTTCATCTTAGTTTTCTCTGCACCGATAGTACCGTTGTATATTTTATGATTATTCAACCAAATAGTAGAAATATTGGGCATTTGTGCGAAACAAAAACTCGTAATTAGTAAAAATAAAAGCGTAAATTTTTTCATATTTAATGGTTATTTTTTAAACACCAAACTGTTCTAAATGATGATTCAGATGTTTTGCAAACATATTATTCCATTCTGTAGCATTCAATTTTCCGAAAGACAAAGATTCTTTACCATCAAAAGCATCTTTTCCTAATTGTTGAGTTTTTTGAATAAAGCCAATTAATCTTTTCTTTTCAGTTTGAAAATCTTTTTCAGTTTTAATTATAAATTGTGGTCCAGTTGGAGAATTTTTTGGATAAGAAGCTTCACCAACTACTTTTTTCTTCACAAAACTTTTTAAAATAAATTTCGCAATTGCACCTGGTTTTTTGTGTTTTTCTGTTTCATAAACAAATTCATAGGTTACATTGCAATGCGCAAGCATTTCTTCTACGTTCATTTTGCCCCAATTTCCTTTGGTTTCTGGAGTTAAAGATTGTATTCTATCAATGTAATTTTGCGTTTGTTGAGCATCAAAAATGTTTTGCATGGCATGTATTTTAAAACAAATTTAAGTTATTTTTTTTAGTACATGACAAAAGTTTATAACAAATTGCAAATCAGAATTTTTAAACCACAAAAGATACTGTGTTAATTTCCAAATTTTTTCTGATATTTGTA
>CAXYUO010000251.1:0-3463 GCA_964292185.1 uncultured Frigoriflavimonas sp. | reverse complement strand
AAAATAAACAAAATAATTTGAGTATAATGAAAATTGTATTATATTTGCCATTATAAGTTAACTTAAATACACAAAAATTATGAACAAGTCTGAATTAATTGACGCAATGTCTCAAGATGCAGGAATCTCTAAAGTAGCTGCAAAAGCTGCACTAGAATCTTTCATGTCTAACGTAACTTCTACACTAAAAGAAAAAGATGGTAAAGTATCTTTAGTAGGTTTTGGAACTTTCTCAGTAGTAGAAAGAGCTGCAAGACAAGGTATCAATCCTTCTACTAAACAACCAATCAGTATTGCTGCTAAAAAAGTAGCTAAATTTAAAGCTGGTGCAGAATTAGCAAATTCTGTAGCTGGAGCTAAGAAATAATACTATTTTTCAACTTTTTGATAAATATAATCCCGCAATAAAGCGGGATTTTTTTATGGTGCTAATCTGCTTATTTTCCAATTATAGTCTTCTTCTAAATTATAAATAATTCTATCATGCAATCTATTTGGTCTTCCTTGCCAAAATTCTATTTCATAAGGTTCAGCCAAATATCCACCCCAATTTTTCGGACGAGCTATTTCTTTTCCCTCGTATTCTTTCTCCAACATCTGCAATCTTTCTTCTAAAAACGCTCTACCTTCAATTATACTACTTTGCGGAGAAACCAATGCTCCAAATTGACTTCCTCTTGGTCGTACAGAAAAATATCCATCACTTATATTTTCAGGAACACGAGATACTTTAGCTTTTATAATAATTTGCCTTTCTAAAACTGGCCAAAAAAATTGAATACCTACAAAATGGTGATTTTCTATAGAATTTCCTTTTTTGCTATCATAATTGGTAAAAAAAACAAAACCTTCCGCAGAATACGATTTCAATAAAACCGTACGAACTCTTGGACAACCATCTGGTTCCACAGTTGCGATAGACATTGCATTTGCTTCAGAAATCTGGGGATTTTCTTGAGCTTCTAGAAACCAAGATCTAAATTGAACTATAGGATTTGGATCTACAGAATATTCATCAAGCTGATCTTTTTCATAAGATTTTCTATGATGGTGAAGGTTTTCCATTTTTTTTATTAAATTTGAGTATGAATAAGTCTTACAAAGGTAAAATTTTAATTTCCACTCCTGATATTTCTGGAGATATTTTTTCTAGATCGGTAGTTCTAATTATAGATCATAATGAAGAAGGAGCTTTTGGTTTAATTTTGAATAAAAAAAACAAGTTTATCAGCGAAAACCTCAATACACTTTTAGGTTTTCATGTAGAAATATACGAAGGTGGTCCTGTAGAAAATGACAAAGTTTTCTACATTGTAAAAGGTGTACCTTCAAGTAAATTTGCTTTATCCATTAACAAAGATTTTTATCTTACAGAAGACAGCGAAAAAATAATCAATTCTGTAATAAACAACAGTATAAAAATTGATGAAATAAAGGTTTTTTCTGGATATTCTGGTTGGTCTGCACAACAATTAGAATCTGAAATTGACAAAAAATATTGGACAGTTGTAGATGTTTATAACCTAGATTTCACGATGAAAACTGATGAAAATTTATGGAAAAACGTAATGCAGAATCTTGGCGGAGAATTTCTACTTTGGGCAAATTCTCCTGCAGATGTTAGTTTGAATTAACAAAAAAAAACTTTAACAAAACTTTAGCATTTACTGATATAATTTTATTTAAAGTTGTGCGTTTTAGTAGTATTGAGAATGAAAAACTCAATAAATAATTGATTAATTTATCTCCCAAAAAGAGATTTAAAACCCGATAAACGACTATTTCTTTTAAGATTGGTTATTTATTGGGTTTGTCTATTATAAACTATTTCTAAAGCTAGAAAGCATTTCGGAAAATCTATCAAATTGAAAAGTCTTATTTCTAATTTTTTCAACTGGGAAAAAACCTTTATTATCTGAAATTATCAAAATTTCATCTGATTTTTGAGTCTCAAAAGGAATTAATTCTGCTTGTTCTATTTTCGCAAGATTATTTTTACTAACATAAGTTACAAAACTCTCTAAAAGTGGAGAAATATACGCACCTTCCGTTTGTTTCGGGATTTTTATGGTGTTATCTTTTAATAATAATAAATTTCCGTAGATAGATCTTGCTATTCTTTTTTGAGGATTTAGAAGAATCAAATCATCTAAATCATTTTCTTTCGCATAGATTTCTGCATAAATATTTTCTACACAATGCACTTGTAAATTGCTAAGCAATGAGTTTCCTACAGAAATTTCTTTTATTAAATCTAAAGAAACAGCTTTGTTTAAAGACAAAACATCTTCTACAGGAAAAACTTCAGCATGAAAAGAAGATTTTGCATCTTGCAAAGCTCCATTTTCAATATTTCTATACACCAAAAACTGAATAAATGCATTTTCAACTCCAGAATTGATTGCGTTTTCTTGAATTAAATTTGAAAAATAATCTAATGTGAAATCTAAAGAAATTTTCATTCTCATTTTTCGCATTGATGCCATTAAGAAAAAATATACATCTTCTGCCAAAAAAAGATGAGAATTTCTTACAAAAAAAGTTACTTGAACAGAATCTCCATATAGAAAAGCTCTATTTACGATTGAAATATTCTCTTTTGGAAAAATAAATGGGTTGGTTTTCATAAAAAAATTGAAAAAAAATGAACGAATAGAAAATCGTTCATCATATAATTATTAAAAGTATTGATTTAAGCTGCGCCTAATTTTATACGAAGATTTTCGATTAAATTTTCCCAATATAATCTATTTTCTTCTTCATCTCCTGCATCGCAGAAATCTGTAATATTAAGAGCCAAATCATCTGTAATTTCATCGATAACTATCGTCATTTCGAAGAAATTTTTCGTTCCTTCATCTTCTTCCCAACGAAATCTTACAAAGTTTTCTGGTTTGTATCTTATCAAAGTAGCTTTTTCAGCAGGACTATTTCCCCAGCTGAAAAAAAAGTCATCCCCTTTTTCAATTACCTCATCTGCAAACCATTCTCCTAAACCTTCTGCACTTGCCAAGTATTCATATAAAATTTCTGATAGGCAATGCATTGTAAATTCATATTGCACCTTCTGTTTTGCCATAATTTCCTCACTTATTTAATGTGTTGCAATATATAAATTTATTTTAGATTTAAACAAGGAAAGAAATATATTTTATGAAAAATCTATATTTTCTTCCAAAGCTTCCAAAACAATCGCACAACCTAATTTAATTTCGTCTAAAGAAATCGTTAAAGGAGGAGAAATTCTCAAAAATTCATTGTTATATAATTGCCAAAAAACAATTAAGCCTTTTTCCATACATTTTTTTGCAATTTTTAAGGTAAATTCTGGATTTTCTAATTCTACAGCCAACATCAATCCTTTTCCATTAATTTTTTTAATTTTCGTATGTACCAAAAGTTCTCTGAAAAGTGTTTCTTTTTCTTCTATTTCTTGCATTAAATTCAATTCTAAAACGCCTTC
>CAXYUO010000250.1:0-3465 GCA_964292185.1 uncultured Frigoriflavimonas sp. | reverse complement strand
ATAATTTTAGTTGCAATTCTTGCCCCAATTTTCGAAGAAATGTTGTTTCGTGGTATTATTTTAAAAGGAATGCTGAATAATAAGATAAATCCATATTGGGCAATCGTAATTTCTGCATTTATTTTTGGAGCTGTTCATATTTATCCTTGGCAATTTTTGGGAGCATTTTTATTAGGTTTGGTTTTAGGATTGGTTTATTACAAAACAAAATCTTTACTTTTGCCAATGTTGATGCATGCTTTTAATAATTTCATTGCTGCAATGTTGATGATTTTTGTAAAAGTTGATAGTTTAGAAGCATTATTTAAGATAGATTCTATTTATCTTTTCGGAATGGGAATTATACTATTTTCAATTTCTTTATACCTTTTTCTTTCAAAATATAAAACTGAAGAAAGGAAACTGTTTTAATTGCTTTTTGTCATTCCGGTGGAATCTCGCACAATAATTTAAACAAATTAGCAATTTTTAAAACTGTATCAAATCAAATCAAACAAATTCAAACAAAACTTAGAAATGGAACTACTCATCGCAACACACAATCAACATAAAAAAGAAGAAATTCAACAAATATTAGGTTCAGAATTTTTAATTAAAAGTTTAACAGATTACGAAATTTTTGATGAAATCGTAGAAGACGGGAATACTTTTGAAGAAAATGCCCTCATCAAAGCAAAATATTGTTTTGAAAAAACAGGAATCCCAAGTGTTGGAGATGATAGTGGTTTGGTAATCAATTCTTTAGATGGAAGACCAGGAATTTATTCTGCAAGATATGCAGGAGATCATGATTTTAATAAAAATATGGCAAAAGTTCTGGAAGAATTAGAAGGAGTTGAAGATAGAAGTGCTTATTTCATTACGGTTTTATGTTATTTTAATGAAAATGGAGCACAATATTTCACAGGAAAAGTCCATGGAAATATTTTAAATGAAAACAAAGGACATCAAGGTTTTGGTTACGATCCTATTTTTGTTCCCGATGGTTTTTTAGAAACTTTTGCAGAAATGCCTGCTGAAAAAAAGAACGAAATTAGCCATAGAAAACAAGCTTTGGATTTGTTTTTGGAGTTTTTTGGGAAGTAAATTACCATTTTAAGCCATTTATAATTCTTACCTTTGTGAAACCCAATTTATTCATCGTTTAGAAAAATTTATTTTGAGCAACTTCCTTACTATTCTCGGTTTCAATTCTGCCATACCAACTGTAAATTCTGCAACCACTTCTCAACTTTTGCAAATAGGAAATTCCTATTTTTTGATTGATTGTGGAGAAGGAACGCAAGTGCAATTGAGGAAAGCAAAAGCCAAATTTTCTAAAATAGATCATATTTTTATTTCGCATCTTCACGGTGATCATTGTTTTGGTTTGCCAGGTTTGGTTGCGTCTTTTCGGCTTTTGGGAAGAGAAAAACCGCTTCATATTTTTGGTCCAAAAGGGATCAAAGAAATGCTGGAAACTATTTTTAGAATCAGCCAAGTTCATAGTGGTTTTGATATTATTTTTCACGAATTAGAAAATGAAAATTCTGAACTCGTTTTTGAAAATAAAAGAGTAGAAGTTTATACAATCCCGCTTAATCACAGAATTTATTGCAACGGTTATCTTTTTAAAGAAAAGGAAAAAGATAGGCATCTAAATATGGAAGAAATTTCTAAATATCCCGAAATAGAAATTCCAGATTATCAATTGCTTAAAAATGGAAACGATTTTACTTTAAAGGATGGTTTTATTCTTAAAAATGAAAGATTAACAACTGCTCCAGAAGAAAGTATAAGTTATGCTTTTTGTAGTGATACTCGATATTTGGAAACTGTAATCCCAATCATCAAGAATGTAGATTTGCTTTATCATGAAGCTACTTTTCTGCATGAATTGAAAGAAATGGCAGATTATACAGGACATACAACTGCTTTGGAAGCTGCGAAAATTGCAAAAGCTGCAGATGTAGGAAAGCTTATTTTAGGGCATTTTTCTAATCGTTATGATGATTTGACGGTTTTTACGGATGAAGCAAGACCAATTTTTGAAGAAACGTATTTACCAATTGCGCTAGAACAATTTGCTATTGAAAGTGTGCATAGAAAATTTTTGAAATAAATGAATTTTTCAGAATTAAAAGATTTTTTAGATGAAAAGGCAGAATTTTACAATAATTCAGATTTCATTACGGAAGATCCTTTGCAAATTCCGCATCGTTTTTCTCAAAAGCAAGATATAGAAATTGCTGGTTTTCTTACCGCAACCATTTCTTGGGGAAATAGAAAATCCATTGTGAATTCTGCTACAAAAATGATGCTTTTGATGGACGATTCGCCACATGATTTTATATTAAATCATTCTGAAAAAGAATTGAAATTCATCAACCAAAAATCAATACATAGAACTTTCAAAGGAGAAGATTTAGTGCAATTTATCCTAAATTTAAGAAAAATTTACCAGCAAAATGAAAGTATGGAAACGCTTTTTGATGTGAATAATGAAGAAATTAATTTTAAAAACGCAATTGAAAGATTTCGTGTTGATTTTTTAGGAAAAACACTTCATAGAAGTAGCAAACACGTAAGTTCTCCACATAAAAATTCATCAGCAAAAAGATTGATGATGTTTTTGAGATGGATGGTAAGAAATGACCAGAAAAATGTAGATTTTGGAATATGGAAAACGCTTCCACAGCATTATTTATCCATACCTTTGGATGTTCATACCGGAAATATTTCTCGAAAATTAGGAATGATAGAAAGGCAGCAAAACGATTGGAAAACGGTAGAAGAATTAGATGTAATCATTAGAAAAATGGACGCAAAAGATCCAGCTAAATATGATTTTGCGTTATTTGGATTGGGAGTTTCCAAGGATTTTTAAATAAAAGAAATTAAAATGAAAATTACCGAAGAAAATAAAGAAAAATTATCTGTTATTGAAAAAATTGCAAATGCCGTGATGTGGTGGATTGGTTCTATACCTTCTCTTATAGTACATACCGTACTTTTTATTTGTGCATTTCTTTTGCCCATTTTAAATTTGGTAGAATTAAATAAAATGTTGCTTGTTCTTACCACAATTCTATCTTTAGAAGCCATATATCTCGCAATTTTCATTCAAATGTCTGTGAATAAAAGTGGAGCTCATATAGAAGATTTGAGAGAAGATATAGAAGATATTCAAGAAGATTTAGAAGAAATAAGTGAAGATATTGATGAGATTTCAGAAGATATAGACGAAATTCAAGAAGATATAGAAGAAATAAACGAAGACGATGAAGAAGATAATAATGAACGTGCAAAAAATACGATGCTCAAAAGTTATGTAGCGAGTAATAAATCTGAAATTAGATTTCTTAAAAAGCAATTAAATGAAATGCAGAGTAAGTTAGAAAACATAGAAAAATCTTAAATTTTTTGTAAGATTCGGGAGTGTAAACTAAACTGTGCTCATCTCAAACATCGGGTAATATGAGCCCG
>CAXYUO010000249.1:0-3471 GCA_964292185.1 uncultured Frigoriflavimonas sp. | reverse complement strand
TTGGAGATCAATTTTGAAATAAGTTGAACCTTTGAATTTTCTTTTATTTTCATATATAATTTTCTAATTCCAAATATAAAGTATTTGTTTTAAAAAAATAACTGATTTAAATTATGATAAAGATTATTATTAAAAGAAAGTTTTTTCATATTTTTGCTGCATAATTATTATAGATATGAAAGAATTCTCAAAAGAAGTTTACCTAAAGTGGTATAAAGATATGGAAATGTGGAGAAGATTTGAAGACAAATGCAGATCGCTCTATTTAAAACAAAAAATAAGAGGATTCTTACATTTATATAACGGGCAAGAAGCTATTCCAGCTGGTTTTACACATGCAATGGATTTATCCAGAGATAGTATGTTGACGGCTTATAGATGTCATATTTTGCCAATGGCAATGGGAGTTGATCCGAAAAGAATAATGGCAGAATTATGTGGAAAAGCAACCGGAACTTCAGGAGGAATGGGAGGTTCTATGCATATTTTCAGCAAAGAACACCGTTTTTATGGAGGTCATGGTATTGTAGGTGGTCAAATTCCTTTAGGAGCGGGTATTGCTTTTGCAGATAAATATTTTAATACTGGTGGTGTTAATATTTGCTATTTCGGAGATGGAGCTTCTAGACAAGGATCTCTTCACGAAACTTTCAATATGGCAATGAACTGGAAACTTCCAGTAGTTTTCGTAGTAGAAAATAACCAATATGCAATGGGAACTTCTGTAAACAGAACTGCCAATCATGATGATATTTACAAACTTGGTTTAGGTTATGAAATGCCATGTATGCCAGTTGATGCAATGGATCCTGAAAAAGTTGCAGAAGTTGCTTACGAAGCTATTGAAAGAGCAAGAAGAGGAGATGGTCCTACTTTTATTGAAGCTAGAACATATAGATATAGAGGTCATTCTATGTCTGATGCAGAACCATACAGAACAAAAGAAGAGGTGGAAATGCACAAAAAAGATGATCCAATTGAACTAGTGAAAGCAAGAATACTAGAAAATAATTGGGCATCAGTTGAAGAATTAGATGGATACGTACAAGAAGCTAGAGATTTTGTGGATGAATGTATAGAATTTATGGAAAATTCTCCATACCCAGAATTAGATAAAGTTTATGAATACGTTTATGAACAAGAAGATTTTCCTTTTTTAGATCAATACGAAAACGGAAAGTAAATTTTAATTTGTAAATGTGTTAATTTGAGAAATTAACCCTATTCATTAAATAAAAAATATCACATAAATAATTTTTTAATCATTTAAGTTTTGAATGATTAACAAATTAAAAATATAAAAAAAAATATGGCAGAAGTAATCACAATGCCTCGTCTATCAGATACGATGGAAGAAGGTAAAGTAGCAAAGTGGCACAAAAATGTAGGAGATGCTATCAAAGAAGGAGATATTTTAGCAGAAATAGAAACAGATAAAGCTGTTCAAGATTTTGAATCTGAAATAGAAGGGAAACTATTGTATATAGGTGTAGAAGAAGGTGGAGCTGCTCCAGTAGATTCTGTATTGTGTATTATTGGTCAAGAAGGCGAAGATATTTCTGCACTTAAAAATAATGGTGGTAGTTCTGCTAATACAGTTGTAGAAGTT
Source organism: uncultured Frigoriflavimonas sp. (assembly GCA_964292185.1). Lineage (GTDB taxonomy): Bacteria > Bacteroidota > Bacteroidia > Flavobacteriales > Weeksellaceae > Frigoriflavimonas. The sequence goes on along the minus strand of CAXYUO010000249.1, from coordinate 1,862 downwards.
GAGAAAAATGAAGTTGCAGTTTCAAATACTGAAAATTCTAATGAAGTTTCAAATGCTGAAATTCCAGCTGGTGTAGAAATTATCAATATGCCACGTCTTTCAGATACAATGGCAGAAGGAAAAGTTGCAACATGGCATAAAAATGTAGGAGATATCGTAAAAGAAGGAGATATTATCGCTGAAATTGAAACCGATAAAGCTGTTCAAGATTTTGAATCAGAATTTGATGGAGTTTTACTTTATCAAGGTGTAGAAGAAGGTGGAGCAAGTCCAGTAGATACGATTTTAGCAATTATAGGTCCTGCAGGAACAGATGTTTCTTCAGTAGTTTCTGGAAAATCTACCCAATCAGTAAATAAAGTACAAGCAACATCAGAAACCAAAGAAGCTCCAAAAGCTGAAGCAGTTCAAGTTGCAAATTCAAACGATAATGGAAGAGTAGCAATTTCTCCATTAGCTAAAAAAATGGCTACTGAAAAAGGAATTCAAATTTCTACAATCCAAGGATCTGGAGAAAATGGAAGGATTGTAAAAAAAGATGTTGAAAATTATCAACCATCTAGTGTTGCAAGCGAAACCAAACAAGTAGCTTCAGCTGCTCCAGTTGCATCTGCTCCAATAATGAATTTCGTAGCAGGAGAAACTACTGAAACTCCAAATTCTCAAGTAAGAAACATCATCGCAAAAAGACTTTCTGAAAGCAAATTTACTGCTCCACATTACTACTTAATTGTAGAAATAAATATGGATAAAGCGATAGTTGCTCGTGCAGAAATAAATGCTTTGCCAGATACAAGAATTTCTTTTAATGATATGGTTATCAAAGCAGTAGCTATGGCATTGAGAAAACATCCACAAGTAAATTCCTCTTGGAAAGCAGATAAAATTGTACATCACGGTGATATCAATGTTGGTGTTGCAGTTGCAATTCCTGATGGTTTGGTAGTTCCTGTGTTGAAAAATACTGATTACATGAATTACACTCAAATTTCTGCAGCTGTGAAAGATATGGCAGGAAGAGCAAAATCTAAAGGTTTGAAAGCCAACGAAATGGAAGGTTCTACCTTTTCAGTTTCTAATTTAGGAATGTTTGGAATAGAAACTTTCACCTCAATTATCAATCAACCGAATTCTGCAATTTTATCCGTTGGTGCAATTATAGAAAAACCGATTGTAAAAGATGGTCAAATAGTAGTAGGAAATACGATGAAACTTTCGTTAGCATGCGATCATAGAGTAGTAGATGGCGCAACTGGTGCACAATTTCTACAAACTTTGAGAACTTATTTAGAAAGTCCATTGAGTTTGTTGTTGTAAAACTTTATTTTAAAATATCAAAATCCTTTCAAACTAATTTTTGGAAGGATTTTTCTTTTGTTTAATACGTATAAAAAGTTTAAATTTGTATGTATAAATTGGAAAAATGGATACTAAACTAACTCTAAAATTAAATCAAGATATAATAAAGAATGCTAAAAAGTACGCATTTGAAAAGCAAGTAAGTTTATCAAGAATAATCGAAAATTATCTGCAATCTTTAACCATAGATTCTACAGATGAAGAAATTAAAATTTCTCCATTTGTAAAAAGTATTTCTACTGGACCAAATAAAATTCCTACTGATATAGATTATAAAAAAGAATACTCTGGTCATTTAATAGAAAAGTATAAATAATGAAAAGACTTTTTTTAGATGCAAATATTATATTAGATTTATTGGCTGAAAGAAATCCATTTTATGAAGATGCAGCAAAAATTGCTACACTTGCAGATTTAGGGGAGATTAAAATAGTAGTTTCACCAATTTCTTTTGCCACAGTTAATTATTTTTTAACGAAATTTGAAAATTCAAAAATTGCTTT
>CAXYUO010000248.1:0-3482 GCA_964292185.1 uncultured Frigoriflavimonas sp. | reverse complement strand
TTCACGCTGCAGCATTATTTTCAAAAACTGGAGAATTAATATCTTATCGTGAAGATGTTGGAAGACACAATGCTTTGGACAAATTAATTGGCGCAGAATTTCTAAAATCTAAAACCGAAGAATTTTTCTTACAAGAAAATATTTTATTATTAAGTGGAAGAGCAAGTTTTGAACTTCTTCAAAAAGCTGCAATGGCAGGAATACAAATCGTTTGTGCAATCGGAGCACCAAGTTCTTTAGCAATAGAAACCGCAGAAAAATTCCAAATCACATTAATTGGATTTTTGAAAAATGAGTCTTGCAATATTTACACAAATGAAGTTCGTGTGAAAAATAATGGTTAAATTTATTCAGAAATATTTTAATGCTAAAAAAAATCGAAGATTTTTCAACTTATGCGTTCTTATGTCAACTAAAATAAAGCATTAGTAAAAAAAAACTTATGTGTTAAAAAAACACTAAAAAAAATTTTAAAATTTTGTCAAAAAATAAAAGCCCAAACCCAGAAAATCCCGAATTTTTTGAAGATATTTCTTTAGAAAATGCTAAAAATTACGCTGCAGGTTTACCAGCGATTTTCCATTCTGCAAAGCATATTTTAGAAGAAATGGATGTTATTCGTGGTTTGAAAGCGCTAAATTCCATGAACAAAATGGATGGTTTTGATTGTCCAGGTTGTGCATGGCCAGATCCAGATGATGAAAGAAGTGTTTTAGGAGAATATTGCGAAAATGGAGCAAAAGCAATTGCCGAAGAAGCAACAACAAAAGCACTATTTGCAGATTTTTTTGCTAAAAATTCTGTGGCAGAATTAGCAGAATTAGACGATTACAAAATTGGAAAAAGCGGAAGATTAGCTCAACCCATGTTTTTGCCAGAAAACGCAACGAATTATCAACCAATAACTTGGAAAGATGCTTTCAAAAAAATTTCTGAAAAACTAAACGGACTTTCTTCTCCAAACGAAGCCATTTTTTACACAAGTGGAAGAACAAGCAACGAAGCTGCGTTTTTGTATCAACTTTTTACCAAAGCATACGGAACGAATAATATGCCAGATTGCAGCAATATGTGCCATGAAAGCAGTGGTGTTGCGCTTGGAGAAACTTTGGGAATCGGAAAAGGTTCTGTAAAATTAGAAGATTTTGATGTTGCAGAAGCCATCATAATTATGGGACAAAACCCTGGAACCAACCATCCAAGAATGCTTTCTGCATTGAAAAAAGCAAGAAAAAACGGTGCGAAAATCATCAGCATAAATCCATTGAAAGAAGCAGGATTAATCGCTTTTAAAGATCCGCAAACCATTGCAGGAATTATGAACCAAAATTCGGCACTTTCTACCGATTATCTTCCTGTGAAAATAAATGGAGATATGGCATTGATGCAGATTTTGGCTTATTATTTATTACAATTTGAAGAAGAAAATCCGGGTAAAGTTTTGGACCAAAATTTCATCAAAGATGAAACATTCGGTTTTCAAGATTACAAAAATCATATTCAAAATTTAAACATCGACGAACTTTCCGAAGATTGCGGAATTCCATTAATTCAAATAAAAGATATTGCCGAAAAACTTAAATTCAAAAATAAAATAATTATTTGTTGGGCAATGGGTTTAACGCAACACAAAAATTCTGTAGATACCATCAAAGAAGTCGTGAATATTTTATTAATGAAAGGCAGCATCGGAAAATCTGGTGGAGGAACTTGTCCAGTTCGCGGTCATAGCAATGTGCAAGGCGATAGAACAATGGGAATTTATGAAAAACCTTGGAAATGGCTTCTTGATACTATTGAAGAAAATTACAAATTTGAAGTTCCCAGAAATCATGGTTTTGATGTTGTAGAATCTATAGAAGCAATGCAAGATGGACGTGCAAAAGTATTCATCGGATTGGGTGGAAATTTCTTGAGCGCAACTCCTGATACAAAATATACCGCAGAAGCAATTCAAAAATGTGATTTGACAGTTCAAATTTCTACAAAATTGAATCGTGGACATTTAATTACAGGAAAAGAAGCGCTTATTTTACCAACTTTTGGAAGAAGCGATGCCGATTTTCAAAACGGAAATCCACAGTTTGTTTCTTGCGAAAATTCTATGGGTGTTGTTCAAAAAAGTGAAGGAAAATTGAAGCCAATCAGCAATCAATTGATGAGTGAAGTTGCGATTGTTTGTCATTTAGCATCCGAAGTTTTGGGAGAAAAATCTACAATTGATTGGCAAGAATTGCATAAAAATTATGATTTAATTCGCGATGAAATAGAAAAAACAATTCCCGGTTTTGAAAAATATAATGAAAGAGTGAGAGAAAATGGCGGATTATATTTACCCAATTCTTCCAGAGCAGGAACATTTCCTACTGAAAATAAAAAAGCAAATTTCACCATTTCTACAGCTGAAAAAATTGTTTTGAAAGAGGAAGAACTTTTAATGATGACTGTTAGAAGTCATGACCAATACAACACCACAATTTACGGATTAGACGATAGATACAGAGGAATAAAAAATGAAAGACGGGTGATTTTCATGAATGAAAAAGACATGGAAAAACGAAATCTGAAAAAATTAGATGTCGTAAATTTATTCAATTTTTGTGATGATAGAGAACGTGTTGCAAAGCAATTTTTGGTAATTCCTTATGATATTCCAGAGCAATGTTGCGCCACTTATTTCCCAGAAACCAATGTGCTAATTCCCATAAAATCTGTAGCCGAAAAAAGCAATACACCAACAAGTAAATCTGTGAAAATTGAAGTGAGAAAAACGGAATAACTACTTTTTCAAACCCTTCTCATAAAGTTCAATCCAGTTTTCAATAGACATTTTTTTGCTTAATTCTGCAATTAATTCAAAGGGAATTTCTTCTATTTTTTTGAAATGAATACAAGATTTTCCCATGTCGAGTTTTCGTTTGCAATGCTTCGGATATTCTTCTACAAACCAATTGAGCAAGGTTTCATCAGCATAAATTCCCATGTGATAAACTGCGAAAAAATTCTTCTGTGCTGCAATACTGAGAAATGGCAAAGGCAATTCTGGCGAACAATGGTAGCCATCAGGATAAATAGATTTTGGAACAACCCAACCAATCATTCCATAAGAAATTTGCGCTTCAAAACCTTGTGGAATGTTTGCAGAAATGGTTTCGTACAATTTTTTGAAAGCAGCTTTTCTTTCTTCATCTACATTATTAAGGTAATCTTGTGGAGTTTCTATTGTCATTTGCACTATATTTTTAGCAAATTTAAAAATTATTTTTAAAGAAAATTTTTAGTTAAATTTTTTTTAGTTTAAAATTACCATGATGTTTTGATTGACAAGACTAAACAAAAACAACATTTTTCACCCACGGATTTACACGGATTTACACGAATGAAATACTATGAAAAATCTGTGAAATCTGTGAAATCTGTGATCTAAATTCACTACTGTCCGATAAAGAAAAAATCTGTTATAAAAATCATTTAAAAGTTCT
>CAXYUO010000247.1:0-3494 GCA_964292185.1 uncultured Frigoriflavimonas sp. | reverse complement strand
CTTCATGACGAGAATAAAAATAGCAAAATAGATAAAAAATTTATTTTACCCACAGAAGGAGTCGGTTTTTCAAATTTTCAATCTATTAATTTATCAAACCGTCCGAATTTTTCAAAAGCAAGTTTTATGATTAATGAAAATTCAACAAAAAACATAAAAGTTATTTACAAATAGTGGTTGTATTATAAAAAAAAATATTTTAAAAAATTGGTTATGAGAACTCTTCATTTAATTGGCTTGGTTTTATTTTTAAACACCAATTTTTTCTTTGCACAAACTGAGGTAGATTCAGTGAGTTTATTGAATTTAGAAAAAATAGCGCAGATAAATCAAGGAGAAAGTTATGTTACATTTCCTTTTGACTTAGGAAATATTGAACCATTAATTTTTGAAGCCAATGTAAACCCAAGTTTCAAAATTCGGGAACGTAAAGATTCAAGAATGATGGCGGTTCTTACTCCGCAAATCATTATTAGAATGTACGATGAATATTCTAACCCTGTAAAAACGCCAAGTTATCTTCCACAATTAACCGTTTATTTTTTAACAGGACATAAAGATGCACAGAAAAAACTTACCTTATTTGGAAAAATAGCGCATCATTCTAATGGTCAAGATGGCGATTTTTATAATCCTGATGGGGAAATTAATTTGCAATCAGGAAATTTCGCCACCAATTTCATGGAATTTGGGGCTTTAAAATCTTTTTATAGTCATCGTTTAAATGCTTTCAATTTTTTTAAAACTTCTATTGAAATGCACCCAAAAACTTGGATGTTACCCGAACTTAATGGAAAATACAGTGGTCTTAGATGGCATAATTCTTTTTTAGCATATAAATTACCAGTAGGAAATAAATCACAAAAAGATCTAAAAGCAAATTTCTCTGTAAAATTAGAGACAACTTGGATGTTGGACCAAATTAACAATTGGAATACCTTCGATTTAAACAGATTGAATACGAGTTTAATTTTTTATTATCATCCGAAATTCCTTGAAGACATCGGGTTTTTTGTTCATTTCTATCATGGTACAGATTATTACAACATCTATTTTCAACATCAAATTAGCACAATACGTTTTGGAATAATGACGGAGGTTTTGAAGTTTTAGTGCGGTTTTAAACTTAAAAAAAACCATTTCAAAAATAAATAAAAATAACTTTTTAAAATTAAAATTATGAAAGGTAAAAACAACATCGCAATCGGGTTCTTAACAATGGGCTTGTTTATGGCTTATGGATTTTTGCTCATTTATCTTCGAGATTTTGCACCCGGAAAAGAAGAATGGATTAATTCTTACTCGATAGGAAAACACTTCGAAGCACGATTAGCACACGTTCACGGAAATTTATTCGCATTTCTGAATATCTTAATCGGTTATTTACTGTTGCATTTCAGAAATAAAATTGCCCATGTAAATATTATTTCTTGGTTGGCTTTAGTAGGATTATTAATGCCAATTGGTATTTTAGCAGAACTTTATTTAGGTTTCCCACCAATTTTTGTATTAATTGGTGCAATATCAATGACAATTTCCGTAATTTGGCTGGGAATTTCATTCTTAAAATTAAAAACAATAAACGATTAATATTATGAAAACAAACACACAATTACATGCAATCATCAAGCTTCGACATTTGAAATCTGCTTCTCAAAATAATTGGGAAATGCTTAATGATACAAAAAAGATGGTGAATGAAGTCATTTCTGAAGCCCAACAATTAATGCGCAGTTATGGTAATAGTAAGGCAAAAGAACAATTCTCGATTGATTCTATATCTCTTTCTACCCATGTTAATACGATGCAAACTTTATTAAATGATTTTCACGAGTTTATCCAAGATGATAAATCGATTGATATCGAAAATTCATTTGAGAAATTTAGCAAAACTTTAAATGATGCAGGTAACCTCTTCGATAGTATTTCTACTTATCCACAGACTTTTTTTGAAAAAATTGATGTAAGCGAATGGAAGGAAATCTGGAATATAATTAAATCGAATTTGTCGATAATGCAAGGTATCGGAGAGTCTGCGTATATAAAATCGTTGATGATGAAAAATTTCAATAAATCTGAAGTAGATACGCTCACCAATGAAATAATAAAACACATTCCTCAATCTTTCAACTTGTTAGATGCCGATAAATACAAGCAAGATTACTTACAAGCAGTAAAAGAAATAAAACAAGAAAATAATGCAAAGGATAATTTATGGGATAGGTTTTTAAATATTTTAGCAGGAGGAATTCCATTTAAACAAACTCCAGAAGAAAGAGTGATGATGAGAAGATGGATAGATGGTGAAAGAGGAGAGTTATAAAAATATTTGAATTTTAAAAGACTGCAACTAAAATGAAAAAATTAAAAATATTACTACTGGTTTTCCTTCTACTCTTCGGAATGATAACTCTTTTCGCAAGCAGCTCCGTCATTTTCGATTGGTTCGGAATGCGTGAAAAAGAAGGCAATTTCGTACTCGGAATTGTTTGGACGAATTTGGTTTGTGGCATCTTATATTTAATTACAGCTTACGGAATTTTAAAAAATCAAACTTGGATTAAATTTCCTTTGACCATCGCTTTGATTATTTTGATTCTCGCCTACATCGGATTATTTATTCATATTTACAATGGTGGTTTATATGAAACAAAAACCATAGGAGCAATGGCATTTAGAGTAGGTTTAACAACGCTATTACTATTTTTCACTACTAAAATTTTACAAAAACAAAATCAATAAAAATATGAAAAAACTTATTTTAGCAGCAATCCTGAGTTTTGCAATCGTAATTTCTTGCGAGAAAAAACAAGAAGAGCACGCAGAACATGCAACAACAGAGCAAACTGCATCAGAAAATCAAGCAAATCATGACGATCAAGAAAAATCTGACGAACATGAAGAAGGCGTAAAACTGGAATTAAACAATGGTGAAAAATGGACCATGAACGCAGAAATGAAACCTTTCATCAGCGAAATGGAAACGCAGATAAATGCCTTTAAACCAGAAACTGATGATTATAAAACTTTGGGGAATTCTTTAAATTCAACCAACGAAAATTTAATAAAAAGTTGCACCATCAAAGGAACTCCGCATGAAGTTTTGCACGCTTGGTTGATGCCACACATGGAAAAAATAGAAAAATTAAACAAAGCAAGCAACAAAGAAGATGCGAATAAAATCGTTGCAGAATTAAAAGAGTCGATGGTAAAATATCACGAATTTTTCAACTAAAATTTTAGATAATTAAACCTTCAGAAATTTCTGAAGGTTTAGTTTTTTTTACATTTCAAATAATTACTCGGTTGAAAATTTAAATTATTCCAATCCTTTTAAAATGCTTCTTGCCAAAGCATTCTGACCAACTTCTGACTCAAGAATTTTAGCATCTTTTTCATTTGATAAAAATCCTAATTCTATTAAAATCGCTGGACAATTTGAATTTCTCAACATATGCAAATCATGATTTTTAACACCTCTGATTTCAAAATCA
>CAXYUO010000246.1:0-3499 GCA_964292185.1 uncultured Frigoriflavimonas sp. | reverse complement strand
GATAGAAGAAGGATTAGATGATTTTGAAAATGGTAGAGTACAAGATTTCAATTTTGTTTTAGCAGAAAAACGCAAAAAGTATGCAGATTGAAATCACGGAAAAAGCATTGCAAGATTTAGAAAATCTTGATAATTATTTGTTGGCAAGATGGAATAATAAAGTGCTTTTAGATTTTTATAAAAAGTTAGAAACTATTCTTGATAATATACAATCTGGGTTTATTATTTATCAAAATACAGAAGATAAACGATATTCGAAAGTACTTATCACAAAACACAATACTTTGATTTACAATAAATCTGAAGAAAAAATATCGATTATTCGTGTGATTAATAATTTTCAATCTGATGAAAATAAGCGTTATTAAAGACCTGTTTTAGGTATTTACAATTTTGCAACTTCACAATCTACATTTAAAAAAAAATCACTATCTTTAAACTTAATTTAAAAATAAAAAAACTATGTATTTTATTGGCGTATTAGTCTTTTTGGGCTTAATCACTTTATTGGCTTCTTTTTTTACCGTAAAACAAGAAAGTGCTGCAATTGTAGAAAGATTGGGTAAATTTCATTCTGTAAGACAATCTGGTTTGCAATTGAAAATCCCATTTATTGATCAAATTTCTTCTCGCTTGAATCTTAGAATTCAACAATTAGATGTAATTATCGATACAAAAACATTGGATAATGTATTTGTGAAAATGAAAGTTTCCGTTCAATATCAAGTAATTAGAACAAATGTGAAAGATGCTTACTATCGTTTGGAAAATCCTGAAGGACAGATAACTTCCTACGTTTTTGATGTGGTGAGAGCAGAAGTTCCGAAAACGAGATTAGATGATGTTTTCGTGAGAAAAGATGATATTGCAAATGCAGTGAAAAACGAATTGCAAGAAGCAATGGAAAGTTACGGTTATGGAATTATCAAAGCATTGGTTACGGATATTGATCCAGATGAACAAGTGAAACATGCGATGAACAGAATTAACGCTGCAGAACGTGAAAAAACTGCCGCAGAATACGAATCTGAAGCACAAAGAATTAGAATTGTAGCGGTTGCAAAAGCAGAAGCAGAATCTAAAAAACTACAAGGACAAGGTATTGCAGATCAAAGACGTGAAATTGCAAAAGGTTTGGAAGAAACTGTAAGAATGCTGAATAAAGTGAATATTGGTTCTCAAGAAGCATCCTCATTAATCGTTGTAACCCAACATTATGATACTTTGCAAGCAATTGGAGCAAATAATAGAAGTAATCTTGTATTGTTACCAAATTCTCCAACTTCTGCAAGTAATATGCTAAATGATATGATGGCTGCAATGATTTCCGTTTCTAAATTGGAAGAAGCAGATAAAGGAAATTATCCACCTGCTCCAGAAAGATATGGGCATGATAATAAAGGAGGAGGCTACTAAATTTTCTTCAAAATAAATAAGATAGGACGAGTTTTTAGCTCGTCCTTTTTTTTGTGAAAAATTTTGCACGAATGCACGAATAATTTTTAAAATATTTGTGCATTCGTGGCAAAAAAAATCCTGAAAAAATTTCTCAGGATTATGTGTTATTTATATTTATTTAAAATCTATTTCCCAAACAAATTTCCGCCTCCCATTGGCATTTTTGGCATTCCTTTGCTCATCATTTCCATCATTTGTTTTCCTTGTGGACCTTGCATCATTTTCATCATTTTTCCCATTTGTTCAAATTGTTTCATGAGTGCATTTACGTCTTCTATTTTTTTTCCACAACCTTTTGCAATTCTCGCTTTTCTTTGAGTATTTATAATAGATGGACGTCTTCTTTCTTCTGGCGTCATAGAATGGATGATGGCTTCAATTCCTTTAAAAGCGTCATCGTTTACATCTACATCTTTTATGGCTTTTCCAACTCCAGGTATCATTCCCATCAAATCTTTCATGTTACCCATTTTTTTGATTTGCTGAATTTGTTTCAAGAAATCATCAAAACCGAACTCATTTTTGGCAATTTTTTTATGAAGTTTTTTAGCTTCTTCTTCGTCAAATTGTTCTTGAGCACGTTCTACCAGAGAAACAACATCTCCCATTCCCAAGATTCTGTCTGCCATTCTTTCTGGATAAAACAGATCTAAAGCTTCCATTTTTTCTCCTGTAGAAATAAATTTTATTGGTTTTTCTACTACAGATCGTATTGTTAATGCAGCTCCACCTCTTGTATCACCATCTAATTTTGTAAGAACTACACCATCAAAATTAAGAGCTTCGTTGAAGGTTTTTGCAGTATTCACCGCATCTTGTCCCGTCATAGAATCTACAACGAAAAGCGTTTCATTTGGTTTGATGAAATAGTGAATGCTTTTTATTTCATTCATCATTTGTTCGTCTACAGCTAAACGTCCTGCAGTATCTACAATTACTACATCATGCCCATTTGCTCTCGCAAATTTCACCCCATTTTCTGCTATCGTACTTGGGTTTGTAGCGCCTTCTTCTGTATAAACAGGAATTCCAACTTGACCTCCCAAAACTTTCAATTGTTCTATTGCAGCAGGTCTATAAACATCACAAGCTACCAAAAGTGGTTTTTTATTTTTCTTTGTTTTAAGATAATTTGCTAATTTTCCGGAGAAAGTAGTTTTACCAGAACCTTGCAAACCAGCTATTAAAATTACACTAGGTTTACCAGAAAGATTGATACCTTCTTGCGTACTTCCCATTAATTCTACCAATTCATCGTGTACAATTTTGGTCATCAATTGTCCCGGACTTAAGCTTGTCAATACATTTTCACCCAAAGCTTTATCTTGCACTCTTTTGGTAAGATCTTTAGCAACTTTATAGTTTACATCGGCATCTACCAAAGCACGGCGAATTTCTTTTACGGTTTCTGCAACGTTTATTTCCGTTATTTTTCCACGACCTTTGATGTTGTGAAGTGCTTTATCGAGTTTGTCTTGTAAATTATTGAACATAAAAATGGAATTTGGATTGCAAAAATACGGAAAATATTTGCGGTTTTAAAATTGAAATTTATATGAAGTTGAATTAACACAATAAATTTTAAATATTGAAAAAAAAAGTCCCACCGAAGCAGGACTAAAGATTTCTCTACGGCATATAGCCTTATTGTGATAAGATTAAAGATTAGAATAAAATTATCTTATTACAAATGTAGCAAATTATTTTTTATAGAGTTTACGGTTTCCAGTAATTTTTTGAAATAATTTTTCATTAAATTTAATGATTGTTAAAAGTGCAACTTTACTATGGCGAAAATTTTAGGTTTAGATTTAGAAACAAACTCGATTGGTTGGGCGATTGTGGAAAAAGAAAATGATGAATTTTCTCTTGTGGATAAAGGTGTTAGAATATTTTCTGAAGGTGTGAAAACTGAAAAAGGAATTGAAAGTTCTCGTGCAGCCGAAAGAACAAACTACAGAAGTGCAAGAAAAATTAAATATCGAAGAAAATTAAGAAAGGATGAAACCTTACAAGTACTTTCAAGAAATGGAATGGGTCC
>CAXYUO010000245.1:0-3579 GCA_964292185.1 uncultured Frigoriflavimonas sp. | reverse complement strand
AAAGTTGAAAATTAAAGAAACCCCACTAAAAGATTGTTACATTGTAGAACCAACTATTTTCGAAGACGAAAGAGGATATTTTTATGAAAAATTCAACGAAGAAAAATTTGAAAATTTAACTGGTCAAAATGGTCATTTTGTGCAAGATAATATTTCAAAATCTTCTTACGGAGTTTTAAGAGGGATTCATTTGCAAAAAGGAGAACAAGCTCAAGCAAAATTAGTTTCTTGTTTAGAAGGTAAAGTTTGGGATGTAGCTGTAGATTTAAGAGTAGATTCTCCAACTTTTGGAAAATGGTTTGGGATAGAACTTACGGCCGAAAATAAATTGCAGTTTTATGTTCCAAGAGGTTTTGGGCATGGTTTTTCTGTACTTTCTGAAACTGCAATATTTGCTTATAAATGTGATAATCTTTACAATAAAGAATCGGAATCTGGTATTATTTATAATGATAATGATTTACAAATAGATTGGAAAATACCAACTGATAAAATGATTATCTCTGAGAAAGATGAAATACAACCCTTGTTTTCTGAGAATAAATTTCTATAATTTTACTAAAGGTTGAACTATAAAATAGTATTAAAATAAAAAATAATATATTTGTAATATGGTTGCAGCCGTTATCATAAGCATTTGTGTGCTACTTTTGATGTCTTATTTTTTTGATATCACTACTACTTTTACTAAAATACCTTCTGTCATTTTATTATTGGCAGTTGGTTGGTTGGTGCAACAAGTAAGTGGTTTGTTCGATTATGAAATTCCAGATTTGTTTCCTATTCTGCCATTTTTAGGTACAATTGGTTTGATATTAATCGTACTTGAAGGAGCTTTGGAATTGGAATTGAACAAATCTAAAATGAATATTGTAAAAATATCTTCGTTGATGGCATTTGCTCCATTAATTCTATTATCACTCGGTTTTGCATTATATTTGAATTTAGAATGGGGATTCAATTTTAAAGAAAGTTTAGTAAATATTATTCCTTTTGCAGTAATTTCTAGTGCTATAGCAATACCAAGTGCAATCAATCTATCTAAAAGTAAAAGAGAATTTGTAATCTATGAAAGTAGCTTATCAGATATTTATGGGGTGATTTTTTTTAATTTTGCAACCTTCGGAACCGTAATTACTTTAGGTGGAGGAATGCAATTTTTGATGCAAGTAATATTAATGATAGTGATTTCTTTAGTAGCTTCTTTGCTTTTGGCATTGCTTTTAGGAAATATAAATCATCATATAAAATACGGTCCCATCATCATCATTTGTATATTAATTTATGAAATAGCGAAAGTTTATCATTTGCCATCACTTATTTTTATTTTATTATTTGGGTTGATTTTAGGAAATATAGATGAATTTAGGAAAATTAAAATGTTTAAAAATTTCAAATTCACAAAGATGAATAGAGAAGTTTATCATTTTAAAGAAGTTGTAATAGAAGCAACTTTTATTATTCGTTCATTGTTTTTTTTACTTTTCGGATATGTGATGGACACTGCAGAAATTTTTAATTCAAATTATCTAATGTGGTCTGTATCTATAGTTATCGTCATATTTTCGTTGCGTTTCCTATTTTTAAAATTATTTAAACTAGATGTAAAATCATTTTTATTTATCGCTCCAAGAGGTTTGATAACCATACTTTTATATTTAAGTATTACACCAGAACAATTACTTCCAATATTTAATCAAACTGTTGTTCTACAAGTAATTTTAATGTCTACTATAATCATGATGATTGGATTAATGTTTATCAAAAAAGAAAAAAATGTTTCCGACAAAGATTCTAAAACTAATAAAGGAAGTGCAGAAGCATAGTTTCCAAAAAATTCTCACTAAATTTGCAATCTTATAAAAAGATATGCGAACAAAATCTACAGGAAAAAAAGTAATAAACATCGTTACATTGGGTTGCTCCAAAAATGTGTATGATTCCGAAGTTCTAATGGGACAATTAGAAGCCAGCGGAAAAGAAGTGGTACACGAAAAAAAAGGAGATATCGTTGTTATAAATACTTGCGGTTTTATTGATAATGCGAAAGAAGAATCCATCAATACTATTCTAGAATTTGTAGACGCTAAAAATAGAGGAGAAGTAGAGAAAGTTTTTGTTACTGGTTGTCTATCAGAAAGATATAAACCAGATTTAATCCGTGAAATTCCAGATGTTGATCAATATTTCGGTACAAGAGATTTACCACTATTATTAAAACATTTAGGTGCCAATTATCAACATGAATTGGTAGGTGAAAGATTGATAACTACTCCAAAACACTATGCATACCTAAAAATTGCAGAAGGTTGCGATAGACCTTGTTCTTTCTGTGCAATACCATTAATGCGAGGTGGACATGTTTCTACACCAATAGAAAAACTGGTGATAGAAGCCGAAAAATTAGCAGCAAAAGGTACAAAAGAATTAATTTTAATAGCTCAAGATCTTACCTATTATGGTTTAGATATTTATAAAAAAAGAGCATTAGGAGAATTGCTTTTGGCTTTGGTAAAAGTAGAAGGTATAGAATGGATCCGTTTGCATTATGCATTTCCAACAGGATTTCCGGAAGATGTTTTAGAAATTATAAAAACAGAACCGAAAGTTTGTAATTATATAGATATTCCGCTTCAGCACATCAATACAGAAATATTGAAAGCTATGAAAAGAGGAACTACTTTTGAAAAAACCAACGCTTTATTAGATAAATTCCGTGAAAAAGTTCCGGAAATGGCGATCAGAACTACATTGATTGTAGGTTTTCCTGGCGAAACTGAAGAGAGATTTTTAGAATTAAAAGAATGGGTGAAAAATCTAAGGTTTGATAGATTAGGTTGTTTTACCTATTCTCACGAAGAAAATACAACTGCTCATGTTCTTGATGATATAATTCCACAAGAAGTGAAAGATGCAAGAGTAGAAGAAATAATGGAAATTCAATCTCAAATATCTTGGGAGAAAAATCAAGAAAAAATAGGAAAGACTTTCAAATGCTTATTTGATAGAAAAGAAGGCGATTATTTTGTAGGAAGAACAGAGTTTGATTCTCCTGATGTAGATAATACTGTTTTGGTTTCTGCTGAAAACACTTATATTTCTGTGGGCGAGTTTGCAGATGTATTGATAACTTCTGCAGAAGAGTTTGATTTGTATGGTGAATTGATTATTGCATAAAATGCTTTATTTTAGGGTGTTTTTTGATTTTTTAACAATTTTAAAGTTAATATTATTAACGTTCTTGCATTTTTTTTAACATACTTTAACACTGCTTTGGAATACCGATAAATAGGGACTTTATAAACATTTTAAGAAAATTTTAAGATTTAATTAATATATTTTAACATTTAAAATAGTGGTTTTTTGAATATCGTAATACATTTGCAGCGTCAAAAAAATTACAGATATGATAAAGAAAAGTATTCTTATTTTAATAATGTTGATTTCTACTTTAGGAATTTATTCATTTTCAAACAATGGTGGCGAAACCAGAACAACAATCGCTTCTTACTATCACGATAAATTTAATGGTAGAAAAACTGCAAGAATACCGTTGGAGATTAAACCATGCGCACAAAT
>CAXYUO010000244.1:0-3589 GCA_964292185.1 uncultured Frigoriflavimonas sp. | reverse complement strand
AAATTTTTAATTAAAAGATTATCAATGCTTTATAATCAAAAAACATATCATTAAATCTTTCTAATTACTTATTTTTAATTGATGAATGATAATTGTTGAATTTCTTTAAAATAACAAACTCTAAACACTTTTTAAACTTCCAACTTCAGCCTTCAAACTCCTTCTAATCTATCTTTTTTACTACTGCTTTTTCAGCTTCTTTTCTAGAGCCATCAAAACCATCAATTCCACTTACTGTTGTATATTTCAATACAAATTTTTTGCCTGGATTAAGTCTTTGATAAATACTTTGGCACATCAATGTTGCTTCATGGAAACCACACAATATTAATTTTAATTTTCCCGGATAAGTGTTTACATCGCCAATTGCGTAAATTCCTTCTCTATTGGTTTGATAATCTAATGCATTGTTTACTACGATTGCATTTTTTTCTATTTGTAATCCCCAATTGGCAATATCTCCCAATTTTGGAGTCAATCCGAATAAAGGAATAAAGTGTTCTGTTTCTAGATCATAGGTTTCTTCATCAGTTTTTATGGTGATGGCTTCTATTTTGCCATCTCCTTTCAAAGCTACAACTTCTGCTGGAGTTATTAGTTTTATTTTACCTGCATCTTTTAATGTTTGTACTTTTTCTACAGAATCTAATGCTCCACGAAATTCATTTCTTCTATGAATAAGTGTAACAGATTTTGCCACATCGCTCAAAAATATGCTCCAATCTAATGCAGAATCTCCACCACCAGCTATTACAATATTTTTATTTCTGAAAGTTTCAGGATCTTTCACGAAATATTCTACACCATTTTCTTCGTAAGATTCTATATTTTCTAATGCTGGTTTTCTTGGTTCAAAAGTTCCTAATCCACCAGCAATTGCAACTGCTTTTGCTCTGTGTACGGTTCCTTTGTTGGTAATAACTTCAAACCATTCTTCATCTATTTTTTCTAATGATACAGCGGTTTCTGCTAAAGTAAATCCTGGTTGAAATTGTTTTATTTGTTCCATTAAATTATCTACCAATTCTCCTGCATTCACAGTTGGATAGCCAGGTATATCAAAAATAGGTTTTTTAGGATATAATTCTGTTAATTGTCCACCAGCTTGCGGAAGTGCATCAATTAAATGACATTTCAGTTTTAATAATCCGGCTTCAAAAACTGTAAATAAACCTGTTGGTCCGGCTCCTATAATCAATATATCTGTGGTAATCATCTTTAAAAAAAATTATGTAAAAAATTATTTTTGCAAAAATACTAAAAAATATAAACTCTATGCTAAAACTAGGATTTCTAATGTGTATTTGTAATTGATATTTGTCATATTTTAATTTTAAAAAAAATTGGCAAACTATTTGCAAAAGTTACGGTATGAAAAATATGGTTACATTATTTATTGCAATATTCCTAAGTGGATTTATGCAAAGTCAAAAATTCAATAATATAAATTCTGGTGAACAATTGAGCTATAGAATACATTATGGAATTTTGAATGCTGGAACAGCTACATTGACAACTTTGAAGACGAATTTTCAAGGTGAACCTCACTTTTATGTGAAAGGAGAAGGGAAATCTACTGGTGCAGTTCGTGCTTTTTTTAAAGTAGATGATTTGTATGAAAGTTTTATCAATTTGAGAACAGGATTGCCAAGTTATTACGTAAGAAATGTACGTGAAGGTGGTTATACTCAGCATTTGCAAACGGTTTTCAATCATGATAATCAAACTTTAATTTTAACGGATAAAAAAACACCTGCAAATGGTTCTAAAGTAATAAATTCTGTGAAAGATGTACAAGATATGCTTTCTGCATTTTATTTTTTAAGATCTCAAAATGAACTAAAAATAGGGTCTAAGAAAAACTTGAGCGTTTGGATTGATGATGAAATGTTTCCTTTTCAATTAAAAATAGAAGGTGTAGAAGATGTGAAAACAAAATACGGTACTATAAGCTGCTTGAAAGTAATTCCATTGGTGCAAAGTGGTAGGGTTTTCAAGGAAAAAGAAGGTGTTACACTTTGGGTAAGTAATGATAAAAACTTTGTACCTATTAGTATAAAAGCAGAATTGGCTGTAGGATCTTTGAAAGCAGACATTAGTGGCTATAAAAACTTGAAATACACTTTGAATTTTAAATAAAAACAATTTACTATATTTACAACATCGGCTTTTTAGTCGGTGTTTTTTTTTGTAACAAATTTGAAAAATTCAATACTAATAATTTCTTATCCAAAAAACACATTTTATGAAGTCAATTACTCTAGTTTTTCTATTTTTAGGAATGTTTTTCTTTGCTCAAACCAAGGAGAAAGATAGCATTAATAGAAAAAAAATTAAAACTTCAAAAATTGAAAGCAATATAAAAATAGATGGTATTTTAGATGATGTAGAATGGCAAAATGCTAAAGTTGCTAATCAATTCATAGAAAGAAGTCCGAATAATGGTAAACAAGAACCTGCAAATTTACGAACTGAAGTTCGGGTTTTGTATGATGATATAGGTTTGTATATTGCTGCAAAATTGTACGATAACGAACCTGGTAAAATTGCAAAAGAGCTTGTAGAAAGAGATGATGTAGGAAATGATGACCTTTTTGGCGTTGTAATCAATGGATATAATGATAAACAACAAAGTTTAGAATTTATCGTAATGCCAACTGGAGTGCAATATGATGCAAAAATAACTTCGGATAGTGGAGAAGATGGTTCTTGGAATGCGGTTTGGCAAAGTGCTGCAAAAATAAATGAAGATGGATGGAGCGTAGAAATGAAAATTCCGTATTCTGAATTGAGATTTCCTAAAAAAGATATTCAAACTTGGGGAATTAATTTTGTACGAAGAGTGCAAAGATCAAAAACTTTCTACGATTGGAATTTAGTAGATAATACCAAAGGATCTTATTTACTATATGATGGAATTTTAGAAGGAATAGAGCATATAAATCCACCAATAAGATTATCTTTTCTACCCTATTTTTCTACATATGTAAATACGTATGACGGAGAAACTACAAACAGCATCAATGGTGGAATGGACGTGAAATACGGTATAAATGATGCTTTTACGCTAGATACAACGCTTGTTCCAGATTTTGGACAAGCCAATTTTGATAGAAATGTTCTCAATTTATCACCTTTCGAGCAGCAATTTCAAGAGCAAAGATCTTTTTTCACAGAAGGTACAGAATTATTCAACAAAGAAAATCTATTTTATTCCACAAGAGTAGGAGGTTCACCTTCAAGATATCCAAATTTATCTACAGATGAAAGTATTGAAAAATATCCTACCACAGTAAAATTATTAAATGCCACCAAAGTTTCTGGAAGAACAAATGGTGGACTTGGAATTGGTCTATTTAACGGCTTAACAGCAAAAACAGAAGTAGAAATTCTCGATAATTCTACCGGAGAAAAGAGAAAAGAAATGGTAGAACCATTAGCGAATTATAATGTTTTGGTGCTTGATCAAAGATTTCGCGAAAACTCTTCCATCGCTTTTGTAAATACAAGTACTCTGCGACATGGAGATTTTCGTGATGCCAATGTTTCTGCACTTTTATTAGAGCTTACCAACAAAGCAAATACCTAT
>CAXYUO010000243.1:0-3597 GCA_964292185.1 uncultured Frigoriflavimonas sp. | reverse complement strand
CAAGGCATTTTGGTAGATTTTTCCACAATATTATCTCCATCAATTGCAGAAATAGGGAAAAACTGAATGTCTGTAAGGTCTAGTTTTTTTGCAATTTCCTTATAATCGGTTTTGATTTTTTCGAAAACTTCTTCCGAATAATTGACCAAATCCATTTTATTTACCGTATCAACTACGTGTTTTATTTTCAATAAAGAAGCGATAATACTGTGTCTTCTGGTTTGCTCAATCACGCCTTGTCTTGCATCGATAAGGATAATCATCAAATCTGAATTTGATGCACCTGTAATCATATTTCTGGTGTATTGTACATGTCCAGGTGCATCTGCAATAATGAATTTTCTATTTGGTGTAGAAAAATAGCGATAAGCAACATCGATGGTAATTCCTTGTTCGCGTTCTGCACGCAATCCATCGGTAAGAATCGCCAAATCAATTCCGTCTGAATTTTTGTTTTTGGACTGTTTTTCTAAAGCTTCTAATTGATCAACCAAAATACTTTTGCTGTCGTACAAAAGCCGCCCAATTAAAGTACTTTTGCCATCATCTACACTTCCTGCAGTCATTAATCTTAATATATCCATGTTTTCTTATTTATTAGTAATGAGTAATTGGCAATGAGTAATAGTTGCATTGCTCATTACTTATTATCGATTACTCATTTTTAAAAGTAACCTCCTTTTTTACGATCTTCCATCGCGGCTTCGGTTACTCGGTCATCAATTCTGGTTTCGCCTCTTTCTGAAATTCTAGATGCGGTAATTTCTTGCACAACTTCGTCTAAAGTAGCTGCATAGCTTTCTACAGCAGCAGTACAAGTCATATCTCCCACCGTTCTGTATCGAACAGTTTTGGTAGAAATTACATCATTTTCATCAATTTGAATAAAATCGGAAACCGCAATTAATTGACCTTCAAATTCCAAAACTTCTCTTTCGTGAGAAAAATAAATGGATGGCAATTGTATTTTTTCTTTTTTAATATAGTTCCAAACGTCTAATTCTGTCCAATTTGAAATCGGAAAAACGCGAACATTTTCCCCTTTATTAATTCTACCGTTGTAGATTTTCCACAATTCTGGTCTTTGCAGTTTGGGATCCCATTGTCCGAAATCGTCTCGTACAGAGAAAAATCTTTCTTTGGCTCTGGCTTTTTCTTCATCACGTCTTGCTCCTCCAATACAAGCATCGAACTGAAATTCTTCGATTGTTTCTAATAAAGTATGCGTTTGTAACCAGTTTCGAGAGGCGAATTTTCCTTTGGCTTCGGTAAGATTTTGATTTCTAATGGTATCTTCCACTTTTCTTACGATTAATTCAGCACCGATTTCTTTGGCTAAAAAATCTCGATAAGCCAAAGCTTCTGGGAAATTATGACCGGTATCGATATGAACCAATGGGAAAGGTATTTTCATCGGTGCAAAAGCTTTCATCGCTAAATGAACCAAGGTGATCGAATCTTTTCCACCACTGAATAAAAGGGCTGGTTTTTCGAATTGAGCGGCAACTTCACGCATAATATAAATGCTTTCTGCTTCAAGCTGCTCCAAATCATTTAATTGATATTTTGACATCATAAAATTTTACAATTTTTATTTTTCTGAATGCAAACCGCATTCTTTTTGTGATTCTTCCCACCACCATCTTCCGGCACGTGGATTTTCTCCGGGTTCTATCGCTCTCGTACAAGGTTTGCAACCAACACTGATGAAACCTTTTCGATGAAGTGGCAAATCCATGATTTTATTTTCTGAAATATAATATAATACTTCGGCGTAAGTCCAATGGATTAACGGGTTGAATTTGTAGAGTTGCCTTTGATCATCCCATTCTATCATTTTTAGATTTTCACGGTTTTCAGATTGCTCACTTCGTAATCCTGTAATCCACACTTTTGCGCCTTTTAATGCACGATTCAGCGGTTTTACTTTTCTGATATTGCAACATTCTTTTCTATTTTCTACCGAATTAAAAAAGCCATTAATTCCTTTTTCATTTACAAATTTTTCCACCTCTTCCGCTTCCGGAAAATAGACTTCTGTATTGGTTTTGTACCTGGAATTATTGTTGGCAAGAAGGTCGTAATGTTCGTAAAAAAGTCTTCCTGTATCTAAGGTGAAAACTTTTATGGGCAATTTATTTTTAAAAATAACATCGGTGATTATTTGATCTTCTTGACCTAAAGAAGTTGAAAAGACAATTCCGTCTGGAATGATATCGCACAATTTAGAAAGACTTTGTTCGAGTGTAAGTTTTTCTATCTGCTGAATTTCTTCTGTTGAGAACATTATTTTTTTATTTAATGTCCACAAATTTGCGACAATTTTATTAATCTACCAAATTAGTGGACTAATAAACATTAAAAAAACAATTATAATTAATCTATAATATCTAACAAAGATTTTTTCTCTAAAATTTCTAAAGATGCATCACGAACTTCTACAAGAATATCATGTAAACCGCAATGTTTTTGGTTACAATTGAGACATTGTTCATGAAAATGAATACTAACACAAGGCATCATAGCAATAGGACCATTTACAAGACGAATAATAGATGCAAGTGAAACTTTTGATGGATCTCCACTAAAAAAATAACCTCCTCCTTTTCCTTTTTTGCTATCTAGAATTTTGGCTTTTTTCAGTTCGAGGAGTATGTTTTCTAAAAACTTAATGGGTATTTTTTTCGCTGCTGCAATATCAGAAATCAAAACAGGACCTTCCTTCATTTTCCCAACTAAATAAGAAAGTGCTCTGAATGCGTATTGAGATTTTTTGGAAAGCATTTAACAAAATTAAGTAAAAGTTTTGAATTTTTATTTTTAAACTAAATCAAATATTTCTCTCTTATCACATTCAAATGATGCAAATTATGACCAACAACCAATTTTCCTATCGTTTCCACAGAAATTTCGTTTCCGTTTCCGAAACCTTTATTAGAAAG
Source organism: uncultured Frigoriflavimonas sp. (assembly GCA_964292185.1). Lineage (GTDB taxonomy): Bacteria > Bacteroidota > Bacteroidia > Flavobacteriales > Weeksellaceae > Frigoriflavimonas. Next base: position 655 of record CAXYUO010000243.1, on the reverse strand, counting down.
CATTTCATCAGAAAAACTTTTAAATAAATAGATACTTGATCGGCGAACTATAGAAAATTCTGCAATTAAATCTGCTATATTTCTCAAATCTGCATTAGAATTATTTGCATAAATTTCTTCATCAAAACCTGGTAAATTTTGCAAACGTTTAAAAATGTCCATCAAATTAATAAAAGATTTTGAAGCTTCACTTTCTTTTATTTTAAAAATCTTCTGAATGGCAGAAATATTCTAGCATCGCATCCAATTCCCCAAATTGTATCTGTTGGGTAAAGAATTGTTCCGCCGTTTTGTAGGGTTTCTAAGATTTTTTCCATTCGGTTTATTATTTTTTTAAGTTTTGGCTAAAGCCAAATTTGCATTTTTAATTTCAACGGGGTTGAAACCCCGTTCTATTGAATTTAATAACAGGATTAACATGAAATATTTTCAATTGGAACGGATTTCAACCCGTTTATATAAAATCATTTAAGTTTGGCTTTAGCCAAAACCTACTTCAATTCTGGTAAATATATCTCTCTTACCACATTCAAATGATGCAAATTGTGACCAACAACCAGTTTACCTATCGTTTCTACAGAAATTTCATTTCCGTTGGCAAAACCTTTATTAGAAAGCATTTCATCAGAAAAACTTTTAAATAAATAGATACTTG
>CAXYUO010000242.1:0-3639 GCA_964292185.1 uncultured Frigoriflavimonas sp. | reverse complement strand
TACTATTTTCTGGTTTTTTCTTTTGAATTTCTGTCTGACTTAATTTTTGAAACAAAGTCTTAGATGCAATTACTTCTTGATGATTAGAACCAAGCTTCGCTTCCAACTTGTCAATTTCAAGTTGAACATGCATCATAAATTTTAGTTTTTGTGCATCCATTAATTACCGTATTGTTTTATAGCTATTTCTATTCCCTTCTTTTCCCAAGTTTGCAACAATTCAAATAATGATGAAGTGGAATTACTTTGTTTTAAAATTTGTGTGTCATGATTTGTTATAAAGTACATCTTGCTATACAATTCGTCAAAACTTATTTTTTGTTTCAAGAACATATCATCTTTTTCACCCCTAACCATACCCATGAACAAAATTTTTCCATTAAGGTAGTTATAAAATTGAGGCATTGCACCACCATATCTTAAAAAGCCCTTTTTCTCAGGGAATTGAGTCAAAAATTTTTGCTGTGTTGCCTTAGTTCCAAATTTTTTCCAAAGAATACCAATAAAAATGTCATATTCATCTCCTATATCATTGCTAATTAATTCTTGGGTATAAGTTTCTGTAATTCCAGGGGCTGAATCTTTTTCCCATTTTAATACTTCAAAACTAATATCATTAGATTTACCATATGTTTGATTAAGTTCTTGAATAACAATTGGAAATTCATCTCGTTCAGATTTAACATCTGAAGGGGAACTTAAGAAAATAGAATATTGAGTTAATTTTTTCGCCATTTAAATTATTAAAACGTTATAAACAAATATAAGTAACTTTTGAAATAAAATTTAATATAAATCTGTAAAAAAATAAAATATTTCAAAAAAAACCACTCTCTCTCGAAAGTGGTTTCATTATTTATAGCTCGTTTCCAGTTTCTAAATTTTGGAAGTCTTCTGGATAGAGTTCTTTTAATCTTCTTATTTCTTCATCGTGATCTTCGGCATCGTGAGAATGTTTTTGTACATATTTTGTTCTGCGTTCTATTTTCTTTTTAGAAATCATATAGAACATAACCGGAACGATGATCAAGGTAAGGAAAGTTGCGAAACTTAAGCCGAAAATAATCGTCCAAGCTAATGGTCCCCAAAATGCTACATTGTCTCCACCAAGTGAGAAGTGAGGATTTAAAGTAGTTAAGAAGGATGCGACATCAAAATTCAACCCAATTGCTAAAGGAATCAATCCTAAAATTGCCGTAGTTGCCGTTAATAAAACGGGTCTCAATCTTTCTTTTCCAGATTCTATGATGATTTCTTTTACTTCTTCTAAAGTAAGATCGTCGTGAGATTCTACGCCTTTTTCGGCGGTTTTTTCGTCTAATTTGAGGACGAAGAAATCCATCAATACAATTCCGTTTTTCACTACAACACCTGCGAGAGAAATAATTCCCATCATGGTCATCAAGATTACAAAATCCATCCCGAAAATTGCCAAACCAAGAAAAACACCTGCAAAACTGAGTAAAATGGTAACCATAATAATCAAAGTTTTAGACAAAGAATTAAACTGGTAAACGATAATTGCAGTAACCGCAGAAAGTGCTAAGAATAGGGCAAATAATAGGAAATTCATATTTTTGCTTTGCTCTTCTTGCTCACCTCCGAAAGTATAAGAAATTCCTTCTGGTGTTTTATAATTTTTTAAAGCTGCTTTTATTTTGGTAACCACTTCATTTGAATTGGCATCTCCTGTAACTCCAGAATAGACCATAATGGTTCTGGAATTGTCTTTTCTTTTAATTTTATTGAAGGTATTTTCATCTTTTACAGTGGTGAAAGTAGAGATAGGAACTTGTATTGGCCCATCTTTACCTTGCAAAGTAATCGGCTGATTGAAAAGTAAACTTCTATTTTGGCGTTGATCTTCTTTTAATCTGATGGCAATATCATAATCATCATTCACATCTTTGAAGGTAGAAATATCTTGTCCAAACAAAGCCCTTCTTAATGTAAGACCTGTATAGGCTGTAGAAACTCCCAGATTTCCTGCGGTTTCTCGGTTGATATCCAAAATTAATTCTGGACTATCTTTGTTGATATCAGCTTGCAGTTTTTCGATTCCAGAAATACCTTGTCCATTGATGAAAGTAATCATTTTTTGAGATTCTGTGAGCAAAGCATCATAATCATCGCCTTTTAATTCAATAGAAACAGGATATCCAACTGGTGGTCCGTTTGCATCTTTTTCTACGGTGTAAGTAAATCCAGGAATATCTGGAACGGCTTTCCGAATTTCTTCCATCACATCAGAAGTATTGATGCCTCTTCTCTTTGCAAATTCTACATAAGTGATGGCAATTTTTGCTTTAAATGGCGTTTCTGCTTGCGATCCTGCATCTACTTGCGGATTTGTAGCTCCCATTCCAACTTGCGTTACAAGAGATTCTACCATATAATTGCTACCATCAGCTTCTTTGTATTTATCTAAAGCTTTGATGACTTTTGCTTCTACTTGTTTTGCTGCTTCATTGGTTTTTGCAATATCTGTTCCTTGTGGATATTCCATATAAATGAAGGTTTGTTTTGGCATATTTTCTGGAAAAAATAGAACTTTAGAACGTCCGATTCCCATCATTGCTCCATACAAAACAAATGAAAATATTAAAACACCAAATACACCTAAAAACCAATAAAGCGGTTTTCTACCTTGCAATAAATTTCTTAAAAATTTCTGGTATTTTTTAGCCAAATTTGGGAAAAATGTATGTTGAAAATGTTCTATTCTATCATGGAAAAAACCTTTGTACAACCAAATTGCAGCAATTGCTAAAATAGAAAAAGTAGTAACTCCAAAGAAATAAGTTACACCAAATACCAATCTTAAAATTCCGAAAACGATTGCTAAAACTGCAAATATTAAAGTATATTTTTTGGCCGCAGAATTAGATATGTTTTTATTCTCTAAAGTCATTCCACCACTCGTCATTGCAGCATTGATAACCATCGCAACGAATAAAGATGCCATCAAAGTTACGGAAATGGTAATCGGGAAATATTTCATAAATTCTCCCATAATTCCTGGCCAAAGAAGCATTGGTAAAAATGCAAAAACGGTGGTTAAAGTAGAAGTAATTACTGGAAAAGCGATTTCTCCAATTCCATATTTTGATGCTAATAATTTAGGTAAACCTTTTTCCATATTGGCGTAAACATTATCTACCACCACAATTCCATCATCTACCAGCATTCCTAATCCCATTACCATTGCAAAAAGCACCATTGTGTTCAATGTAACTCCTGCGTTTTGTAAAACTGCGAAAGCTATTAACATAGAAAGTGGAATTGCTGTACCCACAAACAATGCGTTTTTCATTCCCATGGAGAAGGAAAGTACTGCCATTACTAATAAAATTCCTATTAAAATGTGATTTGCCAATTCATTTACTTGGTGCGTAACATCATCAGATTGATCGGAAGTTAAGCTTACTTTCAAATCTTTCGGCAAATACGTTTCTTGAGCTTTCTTAATTTTTATTTTCGCTTGATCGATAGCTTCAATCATGTTTGTACCCGATCTTTTCTTAAGATTGATCATCACTACATCTGTTCCAAATTCTCTTGCAAACGTAGTTTTTTCTTTTTCTTTAAATTCTATAGAAGCAATATCTTGAATTTTCACACCTGGTTTTATCACGAAAT
>CAXYUO010000241.1:0-3671 GCA_964292185.1 uncultured Frigoriflavimonas sp. | reverse complement strand
AAAATAGAAAAATTCGATAAAAATATTATTGTTAAAATAAACAATAAAATGGAAACTTTCAGCAATAAAGCAGCAGAAAAAATGCTTGTAAAGCGATAAAAAAAACAGCACGAAATATTTTCATGCTGTTTCTATTTAATTATTGAAAAATAAATTATTTTCCTAGAGCTTGTTCTTTTGCTTTAAATTCTTTTGATTTTGCTTCATTTCCTGCAGTAAGATATAAACTTTTTAATAATGAAATTACAGCTGCACTATTATTATCCAAAGAATACCATTTTTCTGCATAAGGAAGTGCGCTAATTAAGCGTTCTTTTCTTTTTGCAAAAACTTCTTTAGCTTGATCCATTTTTTCAGCTTTTCTAAATCCTTCGTATTCTTTTATAGCTTTATCATCATCACCAATCATAAGATATGTAAGATTTTTATAAGCGTTTATCATCGTAGGATCTACTTCTGCAGCTTTTATAAATGCTTTTTTTGCATCTTCTTTTGTTGCAGGATCTTCGCTTTGCATTACTCCTAGATTATACCAAGAAATTGCATCTTTAGGATTGCTTGCTAATTGACTTTTTAGATTAGCTACATATTCTGTTGTTTTGCCAGTATTATAGTATGCTTTTCCTTTTTGTTCTAATAAATAAAGATTATTTGGAAATTTTTTCAAACCTTTTTCTATGGTAGAAATAGCAAGATCGTATTTTTTCAAATCCATTTGTACTCTCACAGCAGCATCATAAAGATCACTTTCTATGCTTTTTGTGGTTTCAGTTTTGAAATCTGTTAAAGTTGGATCTTTTTTAGAAAGTTCCCAAACGGTTTTTTGATCATAAGTATTTACTTCTCCTGTAGCTTTGTTTTTTGATGTATAAGAAGTTTCTACACCATTATATCCGGAATCTAATAATTGTACGAAAACTGTATTCGCTTTCTCCATATCTTTTCCAAAAGCGTAGCTCAAAGCTGCATTGTAAAGATATTGTTCATTATTTTGACCTGTAGCTTTCAATAAATAATATACTTCGGAAAATTTATCTCCTGCAATGGAATATTTTTTATCATTATAAGCTGCTAAACCATCTTTACTTGCTTTTTGAAGTATAGGATTTATCAATTGTCCTAGTTTTCCAGATGTAGTTGGTTGATAGCTGTCTTCTTTCAAGCTGGAAATTCCTGAAGCATCTGCAGCAGATTTTCCTACGAAATATACTTTATCTTTATTGGCATTTTTACCAACATAGATTTTATTTTTTCCTAAATCGTTAATTTTTGAAAGATATTCTGCACCTTCAAGAGATTTTCCATTTTTCAGAAGCATTACACCTTTTGTGTAATAGTATTGCTCCAAAGCTTCTGGTTCTAATAAAGAAGTATTTCCGTTTAATATAGATTCTGCAGCAGCTATTTGTGTACTTGCTTTAGAAATATCGTTTGCTTCTACAGCAGCAAAAGCTGCATTTACTTCTTTTTTTTGAGCATTTGCAAAAGATAATGATAGTATTGCAACGCTTAATATTATTTTTTTCATAATAATTTTAAATAAATTGAATAGTTTGTTAATTATATTTTAGGCATCATTTTCATTATCTTCTTCAAGATTATTTTGTGCCTGTTCTTCTGTATTTTCATTTTCAGAAATTTCTGCATTTTCGATAGTAGGATTTTCGTTTAAAGCATCAGTTTCAGTTTCTTCACCATTTTCTTCTTCATCTTCTTCTACTTCTTTATCCATTTCTATTTTTGCAATAGCAGCAATTTCGTCATTCTTTTTCAGGTTGATTACTTTTACACCTTGTGTATTTCTACCCATAACCCTCATTTCATCCATGCTCATTCTTATGGCAACACCAGATTTGTTGATAATCATCAATCCATCATCGTCTGTTACAGATTGTATGGCAATTAGATTTCCTGTTTTTTCGGTAATATTTAATGTAATTACACCTTTTCCACCTCTATTAGTTTCTCTATAATCTAGAACAGCTGTTCTTTTTCCATATCCTCTTTCTGAAACTACCAAAACAGTGTCATTTTCCATATCATTCACAACTATCATACCAATTGCTTCATCTCCTTTTTCTAAAGAAATACCACGAACACCGATAGAACCACGTCCTACAGCTCTTGCTTTTTCTTCTGGGAAACGAATACATTTACCATTTTTAGTTGCAATCATTATGTGAGAAGAACCATCCGTTAATCTTGCGCTTAAAAGTTGATCATTATCTCTAATTTCAATTGCGTTTACACCATTTGTTCTTGGTCTAGAATACGCTTCCAAAGATGTTTTTTTCACTGTACCATTTTTGGTAAGCATTACCACATTCATTTGGTTGATGTATTCTGTATCTTTTAAATCATTAGTTCTAATGTAAGCTTTTATAGAATCTCCTGGTTCTATATTGATCAAATTTTGAACAGCTCTACCTTTAGAAGTTTTGGATCCTTCTGGAATTTCAAAAACACGTAACCAATAACATTTTCCTTTTTCTGTGAAGAAAAGCATGTATTGGTGGTTGGTTGCAGATACGATGTATTCTAAGAAATCTTCGTCTCTTGTTGTAGCTCCACGATTTCCTACTCCACCTCTACTTTGAACTTTATATTCGGAAAGTGAAGTTCTTTTTACATATCCTGCATGAGAAATTGTAAGAACTACTCTTTCATTTGGAATAAAATCTTCTATGGACATTTCTCCACCAGAAAAATCTATTTCGGTTCTTCTTTCATCACCATATTTTTCACGCATTTCTAGCATTTCATCTTTTATAATTTGAAATCTGCGTGGTTCATTAGAAAGTATATCTTCTAAATCTTTTATCATTGCCATTATTTCATCATATTCTGCACGGATTTTTTCCAGCTCCATTCCTGTCAATCTTGCTAAACGAAGATCTAGAATTGCTTGTGCTTGAATTTCTGAAAGTTCAAATTCATTGATTAAACCTTGTTTAGCTTCTGCAGGATTTGCACTGTGACGAATGATGGAAATTGCTTTATCCAAATCGTCTTGTGTACCAATTACCTTCATGAAACCTTCAAGAATATGCGCTCTTTCTTGAGCTTTTCTCAGTTCATATTCTGTTCTACGAACGATTACTATATGGCGATGATCTACAAAATGACGAATACAATCTTTTACATTCAATTGCATTGGTCTACCATGTACAAGTGCAATATTATTAACACTGAAAGAAGTTTGTAAAGCTGTATATTTATATAAAAGATTTAGAACTACATTAGGAATTGCATCGTTTTTTAATTCGTAAACGATACGCATTCCATTTCTATCAGATTCATCTCTTATTTCGTAGATTCCTGTTAATTTTTCATCTTTTACGAGGTCTGCAGTTCTCATAATCATATCAGCTTTGTTTACCTGATATGGAACTTCTGTAACGATAATGGCATTTCTATTTCCAATTTCTTCGAAATTTACTTTTGCTCTCAATACTATTCTACCTCTTCCTGTATGAAATGCTTCTTTCACACCTTCATAACCATATATTATACCTCCAGTTGGAAAATCAGGAGCAATGATGTGCTTCATCAATTCATCTATTGTGATTTCATTATCATCAATATATGCACAAATGCCATCTAAAACTTCTGTTAAATTATGAGGAGCCATGTTTGTAGCCATTCCTACTCCAATTCCAGAAGCACCATTA
>CAXYUO010000240.1:0-3686 GCA_964292185.1 uncultured Frigoriflavimonas sp. | reverse complement strand
ATTCTGGAGATTGCTCTATTGCTACCATTATTTTATCTAAAATTTGCTGAGCGTTTTCATTGTCATAATCAATATCCAATGGTTTTTTAAATTCCATAGTTGGTTCTACGCCTGTAACTTTCACAAGCAAACCTTTTTTATCAAAAGCTCTGCGAAAACCATTAATTTTAATAGGAATTACAATTGGTTTTTGGTTTTTCACCAATTTTGCAGTTCCTTTTCTACCTTGAGCAAAAGCAGAAGTGGTTCCTTGTGGAAAAGTAATTACCCAACCATTATCTAGTGCTTTTAGAATATTGTCTACTTCTTTTAAATCTACTGCTCTGTTTACATTTTCTCCTTTTGCACGCCAAGTTCTTTTTACGGTTACTGCACCTGCAACTTTGAAAATTCTAGCTAAAATTCCTTTATTCATGGTTTCTTCTGCAGCTACATAATAAAAATCTACCTTAGGATTTAATAAATAAATAGGATTTTTTATGGTATTCAAATAGCCATTATTTACGGCACAACTTACATGATACATGGCTGCAACATCTGCAAAATAAGTTTGATGATTGGAAACAAAAAGCACATTAGAATCTGGCAAATCCAAAAGATGCTCTGTTCCTGTAATTTTTAATTTATTGAAACCATTGAATCTTCTGTAAGACACAATTCCTAACATAAAGATTATCAATCTTTTCAAGAAATAAGGTGTGCCAAAAGCATCAAGGAAAATATTTTTTTTAGCCATTTTTTTTGGAAATTGAGTGCAAATTTACATATTTTTCAGCAAGTAGCTCAATTCTGATAAAATCATTGATGTAGCTCCCCAAATTGTGTATCCTTGAAATTCTATTACCGGAACTTCTAATCCGCGAGAAGAAGATAAAACACGCATTTTTGGTTCGTTATCAAGCTTTAATAAAGATGTTATAGGAAATTCTATTATTTCTTCTACTTCATTTTCTTCTAAAATAAATTCTGGATTTCTTTTGGTGTATGATATATATGGATGCACATAAAAATTACTTGGTGGTATATAAATAGGAGAAAGTTCACGAATTATTTTTAAATAATAATCTGGAATTCCTATTTCTTCTGAAGTTTCTCTTATTGCAGTTGTTGCAAAATTTTGGTCTGCTTCATCTTTGCTTCCTCCTGGAAAAGAAATTTGCCCGCTGTGTTTATCTTTTTCGTTTTTTGTACGTACGATTAAAGGAAAATGCCATTCGTTATTTTTTAAATAAAATACAATGTTTATGGCAGCAAATCTTGGTTTTTTTGCTAAAATTTCTTCGTAAGTATATAAATTTCTATAAGGAGGTGAGTATATTGCGTGTGCTTTTTCGCCTTCTAAATCTGCTTTTTTTATTTTTTCTAAAAGATCTTTGCCGATGATTTCCATGAGGTAAATTTACAATTATAGTTTTGAATTTTTCAAGTTTCAAAATTGTATTTCTTGATTTTGATAATTTCGAAGGTCAATTAATATTTCAAAAAAGAAAAATACTTGAAATATGAATATAATTATTTTTCTAAAAATTTATCAATTTTCAGATTTAAATAAAATGTAAATTTTCTTAAGAAATTTTAATTAGAATAAGACATGATTTCTTTCTTTTCAGAATTGTAAAGTCTGAATTCCAAATATTTGAAAGAATCTCTTGGTATAATGGTAACCCATTTTTTGTATTTCAAAAACCATTTTATTTGTATGCTGCTCAAACCTTTGGTAAGATAAGCTTCTACAAATGGATGTACGTGCAAAATAACTTTCCCTTTTTCTGTAGAAATAATATTTCTGATGGCTTCACCCATTCTTTCTACAACAACTATTGGTGCAAGAATTTCCCCATCTTTATTTGGGTTTTCTTCTTGAGTTTTAATTTGCTTTTCTGGTCTTATTCTTTGTCTGGTAATTTGTATTAAACCAAATTTACTTGGTGGCAAAATTTTATGACGAGATTTATCTCTGCTCATTTCTTCTTTCAAATGCTCATACAAATCTCTTCTGTGATCTGCCATGCTCATATCGATAAAATCTACTACAATAATTCCACCCATATCTCGCAAACGAAGTTGACGCGCAATTTCAGTTGCAGCAGCTTTGTTCACAGTTAATGCATGGTTTTTATTGCTAGAAGATGAAGAAATATTTTGTCCAGAATTTACGTCGATCACGTGCAAAGCTTCCGTATGTTCTATCACAAGATATGCACCTTTAGAACCTGCAATGTTTACGTGTCTACCAAAACTTTGTTTCAGTTGTTTTTCTACATTATAATATTCCATTAGTGGAATATGGTTATCGAAAAATTGGACGATATTTTTTCTTTCAGGAGCGATGATTTCCAGATAATTTTGCATATCCTGAACCATCTTTTCGTCATCACAAATTACACTTACAAAATCTGCATTGAAATTATCTCTCAATATAGAAGATGCTTTATCGTCTTCACTTAAAACTTTTTGTGGAGCTTTTGTGTTTTGAATATTTTTGAAAGTAGTATCCCATTTTTTGATGAGCTCATTCATATCATTATGAAGTTCTGCTACTTTTTTTCCTTCGGCTACAGTTCTTATGATAACGCCAAAACCTTCAGGTTTTATGCTTTCTATCAAAGTTTTTAGCCGCGTTTTTTCCTCAAAATTGGTTATTTTTTTGGAAATAGAAACTTTATTATCAAAGGGAATAAGCACCAAAAATCTACCGGTAAGAGAAATTTGAGTAGAAACTCGCGGTCCTTTTGTAGAAATAGGTTCTTTAGTAATTTGTAGAAGAACGAAATCGTCTTTAGATAAGGTTTTATCTATCAATCCGTTTTTAGGAATTATATTTTCTAGTTCAAAATTTTTCAAGCTTGAAACATCCAATTTTTTGGATGTAACTTCTTTTAAGAATTTTTTGTAGGTAAGATATTCTGGACCAAGATCTTGATAATGCAAGAATGCATCTTTATCATAGCCAATATTTACAAAGGCTGCATTTAGATTGGGTGCTAATTTTCTTACTTTTCCTACGAAAAGATCTCCTACTACAAAATCTGTTTTATCTTCTTCTTCATGAAGTTCGAATAGACGTCCGTCTTCCAACATGGCTATTTTTGTTAGCTCATCTTCATGTGAAACGATCAATTCTTTCTTCATTAACAAGTATTATTTAAACAAAAAATATAGTTGGTGCATATTATGAAATAGTAAATCACCAACTATATTGTTATAATGTGAGGAAGAACAGTTTATTTCTTCTTATGTCTGTTAGCTCTTCTTCTTTTTTTTCTTTTGTGAGTAGCAACCTTATGTCTTTTTCTTTTTTTTCCGCTTGGCATATTTTAAATTTTAATTCTTGTTAATGTACTGTTATTCTTATATTGTAACTTTAGTTTTTACTTTTTCTACAAATGATTTTGCAGGTTTGAAAGCTGGTATGTTGTGAGCAGGAATTTCTATAGCTGTGTTTTTTGAGATATTCCTACCTGTTTTGGCAGCTCTTGTTTTTACTATAAATGATCCGAATCCTCTTAAATAAACATTATCTCCTTGATAAAGTGAATTTCTTACTTCATGCATAAATGCTTCTACAATCTTCTGAGTTTCACCTTTTTCTGTTCCCAATTTATCTGAGATGGTATTTACCAATTCTGCCTTTGTCATTCCTAATTTTATTTTTAATTTTGGTGTGCAAATATAAAACTAATTTT
>CAXYUO010000239.1:0-3697 GCA_964292185.1 uncultured Frigoriflavimonas sp. | reverse complement strand
TCTACGAATTGTAGAATTTCTGGATATTCAAAAGGTTTGTAGGTAATGCGTTTGTCGAAAATTCCCATGAAGCAATGTGTTTTTAAAAATAAATTAAACTTATAGTGTTGATTTGCAATTGATTATAAAATCCGTAAAACTATTTCTGATATAATCAATGCACAAAAACTGTATTTACAAAAGTAGGAAAAGCATACTTTATTTGAAAGAACGAATTACTAAATGATTGGTTTTTAATGGTAAAAGTTTTCCACAATCTTATAGAAGTACAACTAGAAGCACATCTTCAGAATATGAAAAATTTTTCATTGTATTAAATCGACTTTTACATTAAACAAGAATAAATTTTACTATTATTTAAAGTATTTTACTATTAAACAAAGAATAATTAATTCAATTGTAACAAAACCGAATATATCTCTACTTATATGTAAACAAAATCTTCTTATGCTTGTAATTCAAGACCTTCACAAATCTTATGACACTGGAAAAAGCAAACTTCATGTGCTGAAAGGAATCAATTTGAATATTGACGAAGGAGAATTTGTGTCCATCATGGGAAGTTCTGGATCGGGAAAATCTACTTTATTGAATATCATTGGTATTTTAGATGAAAAAGATGAAGGAATCTACAATTTAGATGGACTTGCAATAGAAGATCTCACAGAAATAAAAGCAGCGGAATATAGAAGTAAATTTTTGGGATTTGTGTTCCAATCATTTAATCTAATTGGTTACAAAAACGCCTTAGAAAACGTTGCACTTCCACTCTATTATCAAAATATTCCAAGAAAAGAAAGAAATGCACGAGCAATGCAATATCTAGAAAAAGTAGGTTTAGCACAATGGGCAACGCATTTACCAAACGAACTTTCTGGTGGTCAAAAGCAAAGAGTTGCGATTGCAAGAGCATTGGTTACAGATCCAAAAGTAATTTTGGCAGATGAACCAACTGGAGCTTTGGATAGTAAAACTACTTTTGATATTATGAAATTACTACAAGAAATAAATAATGAAGGCAAAACCATCATAATAGTTACTCACGAACCAGATGTGGCAGCAGAAACCAAACGAAATGTAGTACTGAAAGATGGTGTAATAGAAAGTGATACATTCATTCAACAAAGAATTTTAAAATAGAGGTTATTCAATGGTGAACGAAAAATAATTAGAATTAAAGATAATGTTTGATATAGATAGATGGATAGAAATTTTCGAATCTATTCGCAGTAATGTATTGCGAACAGTACTTTCTGGCTTCACGGTTGCTTTGGGTTTATATATTTTCATCGTTTTATTTGGAATAGGAAATGGTTTGCAAAATGCTTTTACAGAGGGTTTTGCAAGAGATGCAACCAATTTAATTTCCATTTCTACAGGTAGAACAAGTATTGCTTTTGATGGTTTACAATCTAATAGAAACGTGGTTTTACAAAATCCAGATTTTAAAAATATCGTAGAAGATAATCCGAAAAAAATAGAACATGCTTCTGCTCGATACACCACAAGTATGATGGTTAAATACGGGAAAGAAAGCGGTGCATATCAAGTAAACGGAGCAGATCCTGCAGAAACTTATATAGAAAATAGAAAAGTCTTAGATGGTAGATATATCAACGGAAGAGATGTAAGTCTCAATCAAAAAGTTGCAGTAATAGGAAGAATGGTGCAACGCGATTTAATAAAAAACGGCTCACCAATTGGCAAAGACCTAGATTTAAATGGAACTATTTTCAAAGTAATCGGAGTTTTTTCTGATGATGGCGGAGATAATGATGAAAGAATGATAAGTGTTCCTATTTCTACTTTACAACAATTAAAAAAAGGATCGGATACTTTGAGTAGAATTTACATTACTTATAATCCAAATTTATCTCCAGCAGAAGCAATTGCTTACAGTGATCAATTAGAGGAAAATTTGAAAAAAGATCTGAAAGTTTCGCCAGATGATGAAAACGCAATTCGTGTGAATAACAATGCACAAAATATGGAAAAAACATTCCAATTTTTGCTAATTATTTCTTTAATTGTTGGTTTTATCGGACTTGGAACTTTGCTGGCAGGAATTATTGGAATCAGCAATATTATGGTTTACATCGTAAAAGAAAGAACCAAGGAAATTGGGGTAAGAAAAGCAATCGGTGCAAAACCTAAAGATATTGTTGGCTTAATTATTCAAGAAAGTGTTGTGATTACTGTAATTTCGGGAATAATTGGAGTTGGATTAGGCGTTTTAACCCTAACTTTAATTGGAGATAGTTTAGAAGAATATTTCATTATGGCACCTTCTGTTGGTTGGGGATTAATATCAGTTGCATTTGTGTGCTTGGTATTTGCGGGATTAATTTCTGGCTTCGTTCCTGCATTTAGAGCAAGTAAAATCAAACCGATAGAAGCATTGCGCTCAGAATAATTAATGATTAATAAAAAATAATATTTACAAAATCTAAGGTGATAAAATAGTAATGTGTAAAAAATTGAAATTTCGCTCAAAACTTTTTACTTTGAACTTTAAACTTTTTACTTACAAACCATGAACATCATATTTAAAATAGATACTTGGCAAGAAATTTATCATTCTCTTCGGAATAATAAACTTCGAACTTTTCTCACCATGATTGGTGTAGGTTGGGGTATGTTTCTTTTTGTAGCACTTCTTGGAGCAGCAAAAGGTATGGAAAACGGCTTTGATAAGGCATTTGCAGGTTTTGCAACCAATTCTATTTTTCTATGGGCTCAAAACACCACAATTCCATACAATGGATTTCCAAAAGGAAGACAAATGGATTTACATTTACCAGATATAGAAGTTTTAGAAAAGAAAATTCCAGAAATCGATTATATTTCTCCTCAATCTTCTCGTGGAAGATTTGGATCTGGAGGCGAACTTTTTTCAAAAAATGGGAAAAATGAAACCTACACTCTAAACGGAGATTATCCCATAGGAAATAAAATTTCAGAAAAAAAACTAATTTTCGGAAGGTATATCAATGATGCAGACATCAACGGAAATAAAAATGTAATCGTAATCGGTGAAGAAATCTACAATAACTTTTTCGATGCAAAAAAAAATGAAGATCCACTCGGAAAATCAGTAACTGTTAAAGGTTTATTTTTCAATGTGATTGGTGTTTTTCGTGTTCAACAGCAAGGCGGAAATATGGGAAGTGATGATTCTGCGTACATCCCTTTTAGCACTTTTACCAAAATGTATAATGATGGCGATAAAGTAGGATATTTTGCAATTGTAGGAAAAAACGATGCAGATTTAAACATATTAGAAACCGAAATAAAAGATCAACTAAAAGCAAAGTACAACGTTTCTCCAGATGACACAAACGCGTTTGGAAGTTTTAATTTAGCAAAACTCTTCGGAAAACTGACAGGATTTCTTACTGGAATGCAGCTTTTAACCATAGTTGTTGGAACATTAACAATTTTAGCAGGAGTAATTGCTATATCTAATATTTTATTAATTACGGTAAAAGAAAGAACCAAAGAAATAGGAATTCGGCGAGCTTTAGGTGCAAAACCAGCAGAAGTTAGGAATCAAATTTTATTAGAAAGTGTCGTTATCACAATAACTTCAGGACTTTTAGGTTTCATTTTTGGGATTTTTCTATTGATGATTCTAAATGCGGTAACAGAAGGTCAAGATGAATTTCCATTTTATAATCCCACAGTAAATTATGGAGAA
>CAXYUO010000238.1:0-3710 GCA_964292185.1 uncultured Frigoriflavimonas sp. | reverse complement strand
CGATTTTTTTTCCGCACGTTTCACGTACGGCTATTATTGTTAAACCCTTCGGATTTACTTTCATTTTCAATTGGCAAATAAATATCGAAAGTTACTCCTGTTTCGTTATTTTTCACTTTGATATTTCCTTTTTGTGCCAACATAATTTTTTTACAAATTGCTAAACCTAAACCACTTCCGACCGGTTTTCTTAGGTTTTGATTTTTAGATTGATAGAATTTTTCAAATATAAATTCTAAATCTTCTTCTGGAATTGTTTTCCCAGTATTGAAAATGGAGATTTTCAGTTGATGATCTTTTTCTCTAAATTTTGTTTGTATCATACCTTGATCATTCGTGAATTTCAGGGCATTTCCTATGATATTTTGGAAAACTTGAATCATTCTTTGTTCATCGTACTCGAAGATTTCATTTTTCAAAAGATGAATTTCAGAATGGTGAAGATTTCTTTGATCTAAAAGATGAAATAATGGTTTTAGCGATTTTTTAAAGGTTTCTACAATATTATTTTTTTGAATATTTAATGAAATTGTTCCGGTTTCTAATTTATCTAAATAGAGAATGTCATTAATAATTTCATTTAAACGATCAGATTCTGAGATGATATTTTCTAAAAATTCTTTCTTTATTTCTGAGGGCATTTCGTCATCATCCAAAAGAATTTCGCTGGTTGCTCTGATAGCGGTAATCGGTGTACGAAGTTCGTGGGCAACACTGTCTAAAAATTCGTCTTTTTGTTGATCTTTTACAATTAAATGTTGATTGGCATTTTGTAAATCGTCGGATAATTTTAATAATTGATGAGATTGTTCATTGAGTTGTTTATTGATTGAAATATTTTCTTTGGATTCTTCTAAAATTTTCAACACTTCTGGAAGCGAAATTTTATCTTCTTTTGCAACCCCTTCAATTAAAATTTTTGCAGATGCAGTACCAATTCTTCCACTCAAAAGGTTTTCTGAAAACTTGATGAATCTGGAATCTGCGGTGTCATTTTCATCAGTGATTTTGTATTTTAAATTAAATATTTTCAGGGCTTGTTCTGTTTTCTTTTCGCCTAAAAAACGCACCAAAATCTTTTGAATATCAGAAATATTTGCCGTTCCTTTCCAGATGTATGCGTTTTCATGATTTTGAATATAATCATTAATATCAACATAAATTTCAGCATAATTTCTTTCTCGATATGTGGAAACGGTATTTGCAGAAATCATGGTAAATAGAAGTGCATTAACTGAAATACTCCAGAAAAAAATCTGTGGAATTGGCGATAAGTAAGGAATATTAAAGAAACTGAAAAAACGACTATTATAAAAGCTACTGTGTTGAAAATTTTCTGAAAAACTAGGTAAAATTAATCCCAAATAACAAATTACAATTCCAACAATTATTCCTGTAACTGCACCAATATAAGTACCTCTTCTCCAGAAAATTGCGCCAAAAAATGATGGAGCCAATTGTGCAATCAATACGAAAGAAACCAATCCTACACTGAATAGACTTTTTCCTAAAATTAAATATTTATAAAAGATAAAACTGACTAAAATTAATAGAAAAATACTCACTTTTCTTATCGTAACAATGTTTTTGGTATTGTCGCTTTCAGAACTAAATTTGAATTTATTCAACCATCCATAAGGAATAATGATATTATTAGAAAGCATGATAGATAGTGAAATACTCGAAATAATAATCATAGAAATACAAGAACTTAAACCTCCAAAAAAAACCATTACTGAAATTGCAGTGTTTCCAAATTTTTGTGGAATAAGAATAGAGTAGAGCTCTGGATTTACATTTTCTCCATTAAATAAAATTTTTCCTCCCCACGCAATTGGAAAAACGAAAAAATTAAATATTAAAAGATACAATGGGAAAAGCCAAATTGCAGTTTTAATGTGTTTTTCTTTTCTATTTTCAATAATTGCGGTGTGAAATTGTCTTGGCAAAAGAAAAATGGCAGACATAGAAAGTATGGAAAGTAAAAACCAATTGAAGCCGCCTTCTAAACCATTAAATGAATTTTTTGAAACAAAATCTGGTAGTTTTTCTGCTTGTTTGTAAATATCATCGAAACCATTAAATACACCATAAACTACGAATATTCCTAGAATTATGAAGAAAACTAATTTTAAAAAACTTTCTACAGCAACGGCAGAAATTATCCCCAATCTTTTTTCAGATGCATCTACATATTTGGTTCCGTAATAGGAAGAAAACAAGGCGATTATGAGTACAACATAGGTTGCAGAATCGAAAAATACATTGGTAGAATTGTGGGTTTCTGTAATTAAATGAAAAGTTTCTGAAATCGCTTTGATCTGTAAACCGATATATGGAATGATGGCAAAAAAGCAAATTAAAGCTATTAAAGCGCTTAAAGATCGACTATTTCCGTATCGTAAAGAGATAAAATCTGCAATGCTACTAATTTTATTTACCCTAGAAATTCTAATAATTTTGGTGTTAATATAAATCCAAGAAGGAATAATGATGATTGGACCGATATAAATCGCCATATATTCTAAACCTTGGTTTGCTGCAACACCGATGCTTCCATAATACGTCCAAGCTGAGCAATAAACAGCCAATGAAAGTGCATAAACATAAGGATTGTTCACCCAAAAGCTGCTCCTTTTCTTCTCTGCGATATACGCAATGAAGAATAGAAGTCCCAGATAAAGGATTACCAATGCAAAAAGCAAATAACTATTCATCGAATTTTTTAAAAATTAGAAAAGAACCTACACAAGAAATTCCCCAAACAATGAAAAGATAGGCGTAAATGATAGGAAATCCCATCCAATTTTTTGCGCTATTAAACAACAACAAAATCGGTGCATTGAATAAAATAAACAATGCGATACTTAAAATAACCAGTTTTTGTTGATGTCTTTTTTTCATTTGTGGTTACTATTTTATTTAAAAATAATAAATAAAAACAACGGGAAACGAATTTCCCGTTATTATAAATTAATAGTATTTTGATCTAGATTTTTTCGCTAGCATATTCTCCAGTTAGAGAATACCAACCAAAAATTCCTAAACCACCGACAATTATCGGCATTAATACAGTTAAGATAATCCATCCGAAAACATTATCGTCTTGTTTCTCCGACATTACTTTTGGGATACCGAAAACCGTTAGTCCGTAATAAGCTACAACAAGAGCTAAAATTAACCAGACAACTCCTAATATTTTTTTTATTTGATCCATTTTTTTTGTTTTTTTAAAGTTAATAAAATTTAAAAGATAATTTTTTTAAAGACTGAAATTTATTCAATGAGTTCTTCTACAGATTGATCTTCTTCTAAACTTTTGTTTTTTGTTTTTAAATAAAGCATTCCGATCACCAAACAAACACTTGCAACTACTATTGGATACCATAATCCTTCGAGATACCATTCTGAATGACCTGCTTCTTTTCCGGAGGTTACCAAATAAGTTGCAACTGCAGGAAGCAATCCTCCAAATACTCCATTACCAATATGATAAGGCAATGACATTGATGTATATCGAATTTTGAGTGGGAACATTTCTACCAAGAATGCGGCAATTGGTCCGTAAACCATCGTTACAAATATTACTTGAATAAATATTAATAAAATAAGCAACCATCTTGTATCAGGATTTACGGTAATCGCTTGTTTCACAACTGCTTCTTCAGGTTTTCCATCTTTAATTACTGGTCCAGATGCAGCCCAATGTA
>CAXYUO010000237.1:0-3739 GCA_964292185.1 uncultured Frigoriflavimonas sp. | reverse complement strand
TAAGGAGAGAGTTCTAATTTTACCTTATCTCCTGGTAAAAGTTTTATGTAATGCATTCTCATTTTCCCTGAAATATGAGCGATAAGAACATGCCCATTTTCCAGTTCCACACGGAACATGGCGTTAGATAGTGCTTCCACTATAACGCCATCTTGTTCTATATGTTTTTGTTTTGCCATAGATGTTTTTTATAAGTTTGATGTTCTAGATAATTTAGATTGCATCAATCCATCATAGTGATGGTTCAACAAATACGTATTGATTTGCTGAACTGTATCTAAAATTACTCCTACCATGATCAATAATGAAGTTCCTCCGAAAAAATGGGAGAATCCTTCAGTCTGAACAAAGCCTCCATGCACTAAAGCTGGAAGGATTGCAAAGATAGATAAAAAAAACGCACCCGGCAAGGTTATTTTAGATAAAATATCATCTAAGTAATTTGCAGTCTCTTGTCCTGGTCTTACTTTCGGTATTAAACCTCCATTTCTCTTTAAGTCATCTGCCATTTGATTCACTGGAATAGTGATGGCTGTGTAGAAATAAGAGAAGATGATAATTAAAATTACTAATAATACATTATACTGCCAGCTGAATGGATTTTTGAATCCTGCTAAGAAAGTATTGGTATCATCGAATTTAGTTAACAAACCAGGAACAAACATTAATGCTTGTGCGAAAATTAGTGGCATTACTCCAGATGCATTTACTTTTAGAGGAATCCATTGTCTTGCTCCTTGTAATAAATTTCTGTTTGCGCCACCTGTTGCGTGAGCTCTACTTACATACTGAATAGGAATTTTTCTTACCGCAACTGAAAGTACAATTGCTAATAAGATTACCACCAACCAGAATAAAACTTCGATGAGGATCATGATGCTTCCTAAACCTCCGTTTCCTGTTTGAGTAGTAAATTCTTGTAAAAATGCAGTTGGTAAACCAGCTAGAATCCCTACCATGATTAAGATAGAAATCCCGTTACCAATGCCTTTATCTGTAATTTTTTCTCCTAACCACATTGCAAAGATAGAACCTGCAACTAATATCACTACACTTGGAACATAAAATGCAATAGATTGCGGATCAATATAATACGCAGATCTAAATTGTTCGTAAGGTAAAAAAACCTGTGTAATAGTACCTAGGTAAAATGGTGCTTGTACGAGACAAACACCTATTGTTAACCATCTTGTAATTTGATTTAAGGTTTTTCTACCACTTTCACCATCTTTCTGAAGTTTCTGTAAATAAGGAATTGCCATTCCCATAAGCTGCACAATAATAGATGCAGAAATGTACGGCATGATTCCTAAAGCCATGATTGAAGCATGACTGAAAGCTCCTCCAGTAAATGATGATAATAGACCTAATAGACCTGCAGCTTGTTTACCGCCACCTTGTTTTTGAAAATGATCTAATAAATTTCCTACTTCTGCCATGTTAATAGCTGGTAGAGAAATATAAGAAGCAAATCTATATACTAGAATCAAAGAAAGAGTGACAATAATCTTGTCCCTCAATTCTTGTAAACTCCAGATGTTTTTAAGTGTTTGAATAAAACCTTTCATTTGTTTTTATTAAAGAGTGATCGCTTTACCTCCTGCTTTAGAGATTGCCTCTTCAGCAGATTTAGTGAATTTGTTAGCAGAAATAGAAACAGAAGCTTTAAGTTCTCCTCTACCCATAATTTTCACTAATTCATTTTTAGAAGATAAACCATTTTCTACCAATACTTCTTTAGTAACTTCAGAAAGATTTTTAGCGTCTACTAATGCTTGAATAGTATCTAGATTAATAGCTCTGTATTCTTTTCTGTTAATGTTATTAAATCCGAATTTTGGTAATCTTCTTTGTAAAGGCATCTGACCACCTTCAAAACCTATTTTCTGTGAGTAACCAGCTCTTGATTTTTGACCTTTGTGACCTTTTGTAGATGTACCACCTTTGCCACTACCTTGTCCTCTACCTACTCTTTTTGAATTATGAGTAGCTCCAGATGCTGGTTGAATATTATTTAAATTCATTTTGTTAAAATTTAATTAGTTTTCCTGTACTTCTACTAAATGTCTCACTGCTGCTACCATACCTAAGATAGATGGAGTAGCTTCGTGTTCTACAACTTGGTTTAATTTTTTAAGACCAAGAGCTACTAAAGTATCTTTTTGTACTTTAGGTCTTTTGATAGCACTTCTTACTTGTTTGATTTTAATTGTTGCCATGATATAAAAAATTAACCGTTAAACACTTTAGTTAAAGAAATTCCTCTCATTCTTGCAATTTCTTCTGGTCTTCTGATATCTAACAATGCTTTGAAAGTTGCCTTTACCACATTGTGAGGGTTAGAAGAACCTTTAGATTTTGAAAGTACATCATGTACTCCTGCAGATTCTAGTACCGCTCTTACCGCACCTCCTGCGATTAATCCTGTACCGTGAGAAGCTGGTCTCAAGAAGATATCAGCACCACCGTATCTAGCAGAAGTTTGGTGAGGGATTGTATGATTCATTACAGGAACTTTCACTAAATTTTTCTTAGCATCTTCTACTGCTTTAGCAATAGCAGAAGCAACTTCTTTAGATTTACCTAAACCGAAACCGATTACACCGTCTTCATTACCTACTACTACGATTGCAGAAAATCCGAAAGCTCTACCTCCTTTGGTTACTTTAGTTACTCTGTTTACGGCAACTAGACGATCTTTAAGTTCTAGACCACCTGGTTTTACTCTTTCTATATTATCAAATCCTAACATAATTTCTTAATTTTTAAAATTTCAAACCACCTTCTCTAGCACCGTCTGCAAGAGCTTTTACTCTACCGTGATATACGAAACCGTTTCTATCAAAAACTACTTTTTCAAATCCAGCAGCTAAAGCTTTTTCAGCAATTTTCTTACCCACTGCAGTTGCAACTTCAGTTATAGTTCCATTAGCATCTACTCCTTTCTCTCTAGAAGAAGCAGCTACTAAAGTTTTACCTTCTTTATCGTCAATTAATTGAGCGTAGATTTCTTTGTTACTCTTGTAAACAGAAAGTCTTGGCGCTGAAGAAGTTCCAGAGATTTTGCCTCTTACTCTTCTTTTAATTCTATCTCTTTTTTGTACTTTTGTTAATGCCATTGTCTTAATTTTTAAGCAGATTTACCAGCTTTACGTCTAATTATTTCACCAACGAATTTCACACCTTTACCTTTGTATGGTTCTGGTTTTCTGAATGAGCGAATTTTAGCAGCCACCATTCCCAATAATTGTTTGTCATAAGAAGACAAAGTGATAATTGGGTTTTTACCTTTTTCTGTTAAAGTATCGATAGTAATTTCTTTTGGAAGTTCTAATACGATACCGTGAGAGAAACCTAGAGCTAATTCTAGTTTTTGACCAGAGTGAGATGCTCTATAACCTACCCCTACTAATTCTAATTTTTTGGTGAAACCTTCAGAGGTTCCTACCACCATATTATTGATTAACGCTCTATAAAGACCGTGTAATGCTTTATGATTTTTAGCTTCAGATGGTCTGTTTACAGTGATTTTACCATCTTCTTGCTCAAGAGTAATTCCGCCTGTAATTTCTTGAGAAAGTTCTCCTTTAGGACCTTTCACAGTTACTACATTATCGTTTACAGTAACTGTAACACCTGCAGGAATTTCTATAATTGTTTTACCAATTCATGACATTTCTTCCTAATTTTTACAATTAATAAACATTGCAGATTACTTCGCCACCTACTTTTTCTTCTC
>CAXYUO010000236.1:0-3756 GCA_964292185.1 uncultured Frigoriflavimonas sp. | reverse complement strand
AAACTCGGTAGCATAGTTTGGTAGAGCTTCTTTGTTGGGATCTTCTATACATCTTACTGTAAAACCAAAACTATTTATCGCACTATTGCTTGTATGATCTACTCTATACAAACCAAAAGTTGGATTTACGTCTAATCTCGCATAATCATTTATTAATCCTAAATATCTTACGCCATTCAAACCTAAAGTCGCACTCCATGAATTAATTTCTGATGCTACATCTGAAAAATAATTACTTTGATAGGTATTGGTGCTTTCATTTGCAAAAATTCTTCCAGCGAGGGAAAGTTTTCCTAAATTTCTACCAACAACATTTGAAAAATCTACTCCAAAACCAGGGAAAATTTTTACTCCCGTAAATAAATTATTCGTGGTACTATTTCCATTTGGATTGAGCATAGCATCTGTAGCATCATCATTATTGGTAGAATTTCTTCCCCAAACCGAAAATTTACTTTGTGTAGAATTTGCACTTTTGTAAGAAGGTATTCTGTAATTACAAGGACAAGGATCGTAAGGAGATTTTATTTGATACCCTAAAAAACCAAGGTTTCCATGCAATATTTGTGTTACATTTCCACTATAATTATCAGACCACAAATTAAAATATTTTGTAGTTGCAGTTTCATAAATGCTCGGCGAAAACCAAGCATCTAAACTACCTTGCTGCACATCACTCCTCTCAATTAATGTTAACGGATTATTTACAGAAAATCGTATATTATCTGAAATTAAAGCACTTGGTCTCGTAGCTTTTGGTATTTTCACACCCGGATATAAAGCGTTATTCACAATTCCAAATCGCAAAGTATAAAGATCTTGATATATACCGTCTTTTGTTTTCAAACTCGGAAACGGATCTTTTCTTCCCCATTGATAATACAATCCACTAGCTTTTGTCCATCCATTCCCAAGGAAAGAACTATTTGTAGCGCCCAAATTTCTATCCATCAATTTTGGAATGAATGCAGTTACATTATCTAATTTATAATCCAATCCCGTAGAATACGTTTCTGTTGCAGTAGGCATATCTGTCACCCAAACATGCCAACTCCAATATACATTGTCTGTTGAATTTGCATTAGTTCCTATATGCAAAGCAATTACCGCATTTCCTTTTCCCTTTGCTCTATCTATTTCTACTCTTATTTTAGATTCTCTAGGTGTATTTCCAGGTACTATACTTACAGATTTTATAATCCCAGATACATCTTCCCAAAATACAGATGGCGTTTGCACTCCAGTAAGATCTTCATTTATATCACCCATATAATCTCCGTTTTCCCACATATTATATGCTTTGATTACTGGAATGAAAAGCCCATCATATTGAGTTTGATTGACATCAAAAATAAAACTATTAGGTGCTGCCAAAACTATCGGATCTACAATCTGCTGGTTTGCATAGTTATTAGACGTTAAACTAGTTCCTAAATTCTTGTTTATATTTTGTGAAAAACATAAAAAAGAATAAGAAATCAATAAAAGAATTAGGAGTTTTTTCATGGTAATTTAGTTTTTTAAATGAAATGAAAAAGCCAGTCTGAAATTTTTACATTAAAAGTCTTAATACTTTTCTTAATTTAAGAAAATATAAAAAATAGAAGATTTGCTTTGTCAACGGTAAAGATAAAAAATAATTTTTACCAAATCTATTGTATTTGTATATTTCTATGGTTTTTATTTCGTTTTCTTTAATAAAGTCTTCTAATTTATATGACATTCTATAAAAAGTAGCTTCATCTTTCACAAAA
This sequence comes from uncultured Frigoriflavimonas sp., assembly GCA_964292185.1. Classification (GTDB taxonomy): domain Bacteria; phylum Bacteroidota; class Bacteroidia; order Flavobacteriales; family Weeksellaceae; genus Frigoriflavimonas. The sequence continues at coordinate 2,002 of CAXYUO010000236.1, read as the reverse complement.
GCCAAATACGCTAAAAAAGTATAGACGCCTTCTAAAATCTGAAAGCCTTTTAAATCGTCTTTTTTATGAGAATAATTAGATTCTGCAAAGCATTTTTCTACATTTTCTACGGCTTTCAAAATATCTAAACCCTTTTCTGTATGGGTTTTACTGATAGAATCGCTTCTTTCTAAATATTGATAATGGTAGTTTTGAGTTTGGGCAATTGTTTTGCAATTCAATAATAATTGCGGAATCAATTCTATATCCTCGAAATGCATTCCTTTCTGGAATTTTTTATCTTTAAAAAGTGTTCGCAAGAAAATTTTATTACAAGCAAAATAACTTAAATCCGCGAACACAGAAAAGTGATCTTTTAAATCAATTTTCTCCGGCATATTCGGAATTTGAGTCAATTTTTGAGTGATATTTCCAGTTTCATCTACTTTTTGCAAATTGCAAATTGCCATTTCGGCATTGTGTTTTGTAGCAAGATTGTACATTTCTTCAAACATCGTTGCAGAAACATAATCATCACTATCCACAAAACCGATAAACATTCCTGAAGCTTTTTCTATTCCAAAATTTCGAGCATCACTCAATCCTCCATTTTCTTTGATGAAAGATTTTATTTTTAAAGGATATTTTTCTTGAAATTTTTGAATTATCTTTTGAGAATCATCTGTACTTCCATCATTTATTACTAAAATTTCTAGCTCTTGCAAAGATTGATTCACCAAAGATTGCAAACATTTTTCTAGGTGTTTTTCTACATTATAAACGGGAACTACAATGGAAATTTTCATAAATTAAGGATTTTTAATAATCTAGAATTCAAAACTCCTTTTTTGGCATTTTCGTAGTCAGAAATACTACACGGAACTAGGTTTTCTGCATTTTCCGACTCTCCGAAATACCATAATTTTGAGAAAACATCACATTTGAAAGTGTATTTTTCATCATCAATTATTACATAAAAAGTATCTAATTTTTTTTCTTTCGGATGGCTTTTTTGTATAGAAATTCCTTCTAAAGTGTACCAAAGCATTTGTGCTAATAGTTGATTATTCAAAATAGAATTTGTATCAATTGCCAAATTGAAAATCCCTAAAGATTGCAGATTTTCACTCAATCCTATTTCTTTCATATATGCGCAGATTTCTCTTCTATTCAAGCCATTTACTTGAGGATTTACAGAAAACGGACTGGCAAAACTTTCTACAGCATTTGCATTCACGCTTGCAAAATGCATTCTTCGAAAATACGGCTCCATATTTTGCACATCTTTCAACATTTCGGATAATCTGCAAGTTTCAAAATCTACTTCTTTCATTATTTGAACGGTGTGATCATCATTCAAATGTTTTTGATAACCTAATAAAGAGAAGTTTTTCAGCGAAAAATTCTTTGAAGAAAATATTCTGGATAGATAATTTTTTTCGTCCAAATCTCCTCCCAAATCCGTTAAAGATATTTTATTAGAAATCTGCGTAAAACTGATGTTTTTTTGATGAAAATTAAGCGCAGAAAACATAGAAAAAGACAAGTCTAAACTTCCACCAATTATTACAGGAATGGTGTTTTTGTAATGGCAAGCAGAAAGTATTTCTTCTAATATATAATGTGTATCTTCATGTGTTTTTCCTGAAATAAGATCCCCAAAATCATAAATTGGCATCGTAAAATCTGATGCAGAAAGTGTATAAAGTTGTTCTCTGAAACCTGTAGCATCTGTAGAACTTCCATCAAAATCGTTTCCTCGATAATCTGAAACTACGAGAAAAGCAACGCCATTTTCTGGCAAATCTTCTACAAACAAGCTCCCTAATTGCCCCATTTCAAAATTTATCTTTGGTGGAGGAAGTATAAAATCTTCAAAATTCATTTTTTGTAAAGTTGTTGAGTTGCCAATTTGTTGAGTTGTGAAGTTGTATTTTTATAAAAAAAACCTCTAAGAAATTTTGTATCTCTTAGAGCTTGTTTAAATTTTTTATAAAAATAATTTTAACCACAAAAGGAACAA
>CAXYUO010000235.1:0-3811 GCA_964292185.1 uncultured Frigoriflavimonas sp. | reverse complement strand
AATGCACTTAAAGAAATTTTGGAATTGGTAAATAATAAAGTTCCTGTGATAGATGTTATCAATCCTGTTGCAGAAAAAGTTGCCTTTGAATTGCATAATAATGTAGGCGTAATTGCAACAAAAGCAACCGTAAACTCTTCACTTTACAAAAAATCTATCCGTAAGCATAATCGTTTTATCAAAGTTGATGAATTGGCTACACCGCTTTTAGTTCCTGCAATAGAAGAAGGTTTGAAGAATCATCCGATTACAAATTCTATTATTTACCATTATCTAAGCAATAGAAAACTGAAAAATATAGATACGCTTATTTTGGGTTGTACGCATTATCCACTTTTGATAGATGAAATAAAACATTTCTATGGAAACAGAGTTCGAGTGATAGATTCTCCCAATATAGTTGCTGCAGAATTGAAAATTGTATTAGAAAACAATCAACTTTTGAATAGCAATAATCCGAAACCATCGTATCATTTCTATCTTTCTGATATTACCAAAAATTTCGAAAAAACATCTAAAAAATTCTTCGGAAAAGCAATTCAGTTAGAATTGAAAGTGCTTTAATTTATATTTCTATAGCATCTTCTTCAATAGGAAATTGGAAGAAACTGAAAGTAATATTTCCATATTTTCTAGATTCGATAAGGCTTTCGTGCAATATTTTTAATCTTGATTGATGCTCTAAAATTACAATTCCGTTTGGTTTTGAATATTTATTAGTCTCAATAAAATTCAACATTTCCATATATTTGCTTTCATCTGTTTCCATAAATGGCGGATCTGCGAATATAATATCGTATTGTTTTTTGTTTTTATTTTTCTTCAACCAATCATAAACATCGGCTCTTTGTATGTTTATTTGCAAAGACATTTCTAATTCTGAAGCTGTAGCATGGATAAATCCGATGTGTTTTGGGTTCATTTCTACAGCGGTTACATCATTACAACCGCGAGAAGCAAATTCAAAACTGATAGAAGCAATGCCTGCAAAAAGATCTAAAGTTGAGCAAAATTCTAGATCATATTTGTTTTCTAAAATGCTGAAAAGTGCTTCTTTCGCAAAATCTGTGGTTGGTCTTACTTCAAAATTTTTCGGAGCAGCTATTTTTTTTCCTTTCCATTTTCCGGAGATTATTCTATACATTTTGAATTTATTTTAATGATGATTGAAATTGTAGATTTATTTTCCTTATTTTTCATTCCATTCTTCAACCCATCTGTCATAACTATTATATTTTATTGTGTCGTCCCTTTTCCAATCTATGTCTATCATTTTTGTTGAATTATGTTCAACTAATTTTCTTATTGCATCGTTTGAAATTTCAACTCCTCTTGGGTTTGTTCCTGCTTTTGGAAGTTTAAAGTAAAATTCTTTTCCGTATTCTTTAAGAACTTCTTTTTGGCTTTCTTTAGATAGTAAATAAATTGCTCCTTTGCTATTCCAATTTATATGTGCAAATAAAATATCGCATTCTGGAGAGTAATTATTTATAAATTCAAGAGCTTTTTGTGCATCAACTGTCCATATTAATTTTACTCCAATTACATTGTTATTTGTAACTGTTTTTATAGATATTGGTTCGTCAAAAACTATAACATCAATTTCACTTTGAGTTATAGCAATGTCGGTTTTTATATTTTCCTCTCCAAATTTGTATATTAATAATGCAATTAATATTCTTTCTCTTGCTGTACCAATTTCCATTCCTAATTTGCCATCACGTGAATTATCAATTTCTGCCAATTGAAACAAATGTGGAAGCTTTTCTTTTATCTTTTGAATTATTTCTTTTTCATCAAATATTTCATAAATCTTTTTCGCCATTTAATCTCGTTTTTTGAGTTTAATGACAAATATAATATCAATTAAAATAAAATTGCCAATTTGCCTCTATCTTTTTTGCTATATGATACGCTAATAATGGTGGGACCGCATTTCCTACTAATTTATAACCTATAGACGGACTAACTTTAAATTTAGTATTTTTCTCATTTTTAGAAATTACAAAATTAAAATCATCAGGAAAAGTTTGTATTCTTGCACATTCACGTAAAGTCAATCGTCTTTCTTTTAAACCTTTTTTAAGTTCTTCAATTTTTTTTCCTCCATTTTCAATTGCAAGTCTTCTATATTCAATATTCCCGTGATGTTCCGCTCTAATTGTAGGTGCTAATTTATCAAGGTCAACCTCTTTTTGTCCTTGACAATGAATACCCATAAATTTGGCTTTAGAGTAGTGCATTTGAGATAAATCAGAAGTTTCTTCGGGTTCTTTTAAATCTAATAAAACAGCTGCACTTTTTGTAAACATTGTCATTAAATGTTCAACAGAAGAATAGTGTAATTCTCCATTTAATCTATGAGTTGGAGTAGGATAAGGATTGTATTCTTCGGAAATATCTTTTTTTGATAATTCTTCAAGTGCTTTTTTTGATAATGCAGATTTTTTAAAACCGATGAATATAATTCTTTCTCTTGATTGTGGCACACCAAATTGACCCGAATGTAAAACTTTAGGCGATAAAACTAAATATTCTTCTCCATTTACATTTGAAAAATCAGATTGAATAATATCTTTGACTTCGCCTAAATTGGCTAATCCTTTCACATTTTCTGCAATAAATATTTTTGGCAAAGTAATTTCAATTACTTCTTTCATCCACATATATAATTTTCCTCTTGTTTCCTCTGTTGGAATGTCAGAATTGATTATTTTACCATTATGGTCTTTATGAGAATTAAAACCGTTTCTTTTACCTGCAACGCTAAAATCTTGACAAGGAAAACCACCTGTAACTATTTCTACATTTTCGGGAAATACATTTTTATTCCCGTTTTTATCTTCCTTAACAATGTCAACAATACTTCCAACTCTAAAAGTACCATTCAAGTCTTTATCACGTTTTTTTGAAAAATAATCATTCCACGCAATTTTTGCATATTCGCTAATATCATTGGCAAATTTTGTTTCAAAAACATTTTCTTTTAAATGATAATAGATTTCATCTTCTTTTTCAATCCAATCTTTATGAATGTCAGTATTAATGGTTGCTTTTGGTATTTTAAATCCTCCTTCAAAACCAATATCCATTCCGCCACAACCTGAAAATAGTGATAATAAATTCTTTTTACTCACGTCTTTCTTATTGTTTTTTTTGTGTTCGTGAATCTGCGATTTCATTTCTTTTTAGTTTTAAGATATTCAACTTTTGATTCTGCGACTTTTAATATTTCTAAAGCGTGCTTTTCTAATAATAAATCATAAGCGACTTTGTCGCTTTGCCAAGAAATAATAAGGTCATCTTGAGGTAAATTATATATTTCAGCAAATTTTAAGACTTGTTCTCTTGAAGGTTTCCTTTCGCCTTTTTCAAATTTACTTATAATTGATAGGTCAATTTCGGTTAAAGCAGAAACTTCTCGGAGCAATAAATTTTGCTCTTCACGTTTTGCTTTTATGATTTCTCCAAATGTTTTCATTAGATATTTTTTGTTTTGACAAATATAGTCTAATTATTTTGAACACAATATTATTTTACATTTTGTGAATAAAATTTCTAACTCCAAATGAAATTTTTCTTCGGAATATTATCAAAAACTATACTTAGATTTTTCACGAATTTCTTTAATTCTGAAATGAAAGTTTCATTTTCTGTGGTTTCTCCGTACACGAAAAATTGGGTTTCTTCTAATCCAAAATTTATTTTGCTTAATGTAAACATCACAAAATACAGAAAATCTACTTCAGAATTTACATCTAAATTATTGTATAAAATTAATTTTTTTTTGTCTAAAGCTAGAAATTCACAT
>CAXYUO010000234.1:0-3811 GCA_964292185.1 uncultured Frigoriflavimonas sp. | reverse complement strand
TTCAGTTAGAAGATAAAAAAATCAGGAACGATAGTCCCTGATTTAGTCCCTGATAATGTTAAGTTGCTGATTTACAGACTTGTTTGTAGAGAGGATGGGATTCGAACCCACGATACAGTTACCCGTATACTAGCTTTCCAGGCTAGCTCCTTCAACCACTCGGACACCTCTCTATTTGAAGAATGCAAAAGTAAACATTTTTTTTTATTCATGCCACAATTTTCTGTGAAACATGATATAAATCTAATTAGAAATTTCTCCACGTAAGTTTTTTGCGAAATTTTCCGCAAATGTTCCTTCATAATTAGGATTATCCATTAAATGCATAGCTTTTGTAATTGCACTTTCTGCTGTAATATCTTTGCCACTTATTGCTCCAATTTCATTGAAAATGTTGCTATTGCTATATTTTCCGATTACTATACTTCCAGAAACACATTGAGATACAATTACGATTTCGGCACCATTTTTTCTTAATTGTTTTAAGATATTTCTGCTTTTGTCAGAATTGAAAATTGTTCCTGATCCAAAAACTTGCAAAATCAATACTTTCATTTTTGGCATTTCAGAAAAGTGATCTAAATGCATGCCCGGAAAAATTCTCCAAAATAATACATCTGTAAAAATATGAGTGTCTACAAAGAATTTTTCATTTTCTAAATCTCGAAATAATTGGTCTTTATCTACATTCAAATGAACACCAGATTGCCCAATTATAGGATAATTCGGACTTTGATAAGCATCAAAAAACTCGGTAGAAAATTTCAAAGATCTGTTTCCACGCAAAAGTTTATATTCAAAATAGAGCGCAACTTCTTGTATTACAGCTTCATCATTTTCGTATAAACTTGCGTAATATAGACTTGTTAAAAGATTTTCTTTAGCATCTGTTCTCAAATCTCCAACAGGAAGTTGTGATCCTGTAAGAATAACGGGTTTTCGCAAACCTTGCAGCATAAAACTCAATGCAGAAGCAGTGTAAGACATCGTATCTGTACCATGCAAAATAAGAAATCCATCAAATTTTTCGTAGTTTTTTCCAATATAATTAGCAATGATTTTCCATTCTGTAGGCCCCATATCTGAAGAATCTAGTGGAACTTTGAAAGGATGTACAAAAACTTCGCATTCCAAAAGCTTCATTTCAGGAATTTTTGTAAATATTTTTTCGAAATTAAAGGGTTGCAAACTACCAGTTTGATAGTTTTTTTCCATCCCGATTGTTCCGCCAGTGTAGATTAATAATACTTTTCGTTTCATAAAAGTAAAAGTACTGTATTTTGTATTATTACTAAAATTAGTTTTTAATTGCTTTTAAAATGAAAAACTATTGCAAAAATAAATTGATTTTTATTTCAAAAAATTTGGAGTAAGCGTTTTTAATGGAAATATGACACCAACTCTAATCTGGTTAAAAGGAAAATATTGAATTCCATATTGATATTGTAGAAAAAATGTGTTTTTACTACCAACATAGTTTAATTTAGTGCTGTAAATTATAGGTTGGTCGCCATAATCTGGTACTCTTTTTATCCAACCGTAATATCCAGAAATAGTATTTTCCCAAGAGATATTTTTCTTTTTTAATAATAATTTTAAACCAAACATAATGGCATCATCTTGTACATTCAAGTTTGGTGTTTGTACATCCCAAGAATAAAAACCGCCATTTCCGACAACCCGAATTTCATCTAAAAATTGGTTTGTTAATTGAAAACTTTTTCCAACTTCTGCATCAAAGTAATATCCTGCAGTATTGAAAAACCGTCTATTTTTAAAATCACTTCCTGATGCGGTTTTCAGAGTTGCGTTTAAAATTACAGATATATTCTTCTTTAGCTCGTTTACAAGACCTATTCTACTTTGAAAATAGATGTCTCCGGTAGCAATTCCAGAATTTTCAATCATCATTCTACGCTCTTTTATTGCATCGTCAACTTTATAATATTCTACAGGAACATTCCAAATTTTTATAGAAATTTTTTCAGAAAGTAAAGGAATTTCTATCTTTAATTGTGGATTTATTGTTTGATCTCCATACCCAAAATAGTAATCGCCATAGATTGATAGTTCCGTGTTTTTTGGAATAGTAGCATCTGTAAAATCTGGGACAGGATTTGCATTTGGACCAAAATAATTGGTGGTGTGATGTATTAAAACCTGCGATTGAAACAGAGTTGAATAAAATAAAAAACTGTAAAATAGAACCGTAAATAGTATTTTTTTCATTGTAATATTTTTTTTTAACGTATGTCCGTTGTTTGTTATAATAAAATTTTGAACGCATAGTTCGCAAAGTTTTTTTTATTTATCTTCCTTTTGAGGCTCGCAAAGGCATTTGACTTCGTAGAATCTTCGATTTTATTTAGCAAAGTTCACAGAGATTTTATAATTATTTTTCAGAACTTCTAATTTTAACTTCAGTTTTTCATAGAATTGCAAAAGTTTTATTTTAATATTTTTAGAAAATAAAAGGTTGCAAACTACCAGTTTGATAGTTTTTTTCCATCCCGATTGTTCCGCCAGTGTAGATTAATAGAACTTTTCGTTTCATAAATTCAAAAATACGGTTAATTACTTCAATTCTAAAATTGCAGTTTTTAAATGTAATATTTTCAAAGACAAAAAAATATTTTTAAAATTTAAAATTTTAATTGAATTACTAAAATAATACGTTTACAAGTAAAGTTTTTAACTTCTAATCTTAAATAAATTTGGTACTATTTTTGAAGGAATTATTTTTAATTAAAAAACCAATGTCCAAAAGAAATTTTAGTCTTTCAATATTTTTATTTCTTCTCTTGTTTTTAGTGCAATGTAAAAAAGATAAAGAAATTGTTTTAAGCCAAAATCCTACTACCGATAGTATCAAAATTGATTCTGCATTAGTACCAAAACCTGAAATTGTACAAAAAATCAAATTAAATTATCAGGCTTTTATATTCCCAAAAAAGAAAAAAGATTCTGCAATGTCTGTTTTTAAAGAAAAATATACCGAAGAAGAGCAATATACCATTCTTGCTTTAAATCGTTTGGACACCAAAAACAGATGGCGTGCAGATACTTTGGTGATTCCGGATACTTTAAATGTAGATTTTCTTGTTTATTCGCCATTTCCTAAAAGTATGAATACGCTGAAAAATATTGATAAAATTGCATTTTTTTCCTACGCTGTTCAAGCTTTTGCCATTTATGAAAATGGAAATCAGATAAAATGGGGACCAACAAGTATGGGAAAAAAAAGTACTCCTACTAAAAAAGGACTTACTTTTGCCAACTGGAAAAAAGAATTATCAATTTCTTCAGTAAATTCTTCTTGGAAATTACGTTGGAATTTTAATGTATATAATCATTTAGGAATTGGTTGGCATCAGTATGATTTGCCTGGTTTTCATGCTTCGCATTCTTGCTTGAGATTGCTAGAAGAAGACGCAAAATATCTTTATACTTGGGCAGAAATATGGAAATTAGATGATACTAGGAGTAAAGTTTTGGGAAAAGGTACGCCAGTTTATATTTTTGGTGATTCAGATTTTAAAACGAAACCTTGGCGAAAATTATTAAAAGACGCTAATGCAAATGATATTTCAGAAGCTGATTTGAGCAAAGAAATTGAACCCTATGTTTCTAATATTTTAGAAGAACAAAAAAATTCTAAATATCTTCAGAATTTAGCTTTCAAAAAAACGCCTAAAGTTGAAAAAAATGGAAACTAATTTTATTGAAAATTTTGCTTTAAAAATAAAAATTGCTCAAAAGAAAATTATTCCTCAAATTTTAAGGTAGATTCTATAGCAAATCTTCGCAAAAG
>CAXYUO010000233.1:0-3865 GCA_964292185.1 uncultured Frigoriflavimonas sp. | reverse complement strand
ACACTTTTCAATTCTTAAATTGCTATTACAAAAAAGAATGAAAAAGATATTCTAAAATGCAAAGAAGAATTAATTATTCGATTAAATAAAAAAGAAGATTTAGGAAAAGTAAAAGCCAAAATAAAAGATATTTCACAAGCGATGCTCGGTGGGAATTATAAAACTTTAGGACAATATTTCTTTTCGCTTTACAACAAAGGAAAAATTAGAAATCAATACACATCACGAGAAGAACATTATTTGGAGGAATTTATTGCGATATGCAAAACGCAAGGAATTACAACCATCAATGACGATGAAATATTACCTGAAAAAAAATTCACTGGTTTAGCCAAAGATTTATACAGAGCAATTTTCTTCCAAAGACCTTTGAAATCTCAAAAAGGTTTAATTGGAAAATGTTCTTTTGAACCAAGTAAATCAAGATGTGCCATTTCTCATCCAGATTTTGAAGAATACAGAATGTGGACTTATCTGAATACCATAAAAATTGGAACTCAAAGTGAGAATATTTTGAGATTTCTAACGCAAGACGAAAAGTTAAAACTAGTACCGAAATTTTTACGAAAAAAAGATAATTTCAATTTTGAAGATTTAGCCAAAGAATTAATAGAAAAAGGAGCGAAGTTTGGGTTCTATAAATCAAACAAAAAACATGAGTTTCATTATTTATTCAATTATAAACCTAATGATACAGTTTCGGGTTGCTCAGTATCTGCATCTTTAAAAAATGCAATTGGAGAAGATTGGAAAACTAAAATATTCACATATAAAACTTTAAATTCTAAAAAAGAAGAAGTAGAAAGAACGGTAGATTACAAAGATTTGTGGCATTTGCTTTCGGTAGCAACTTCTGATATTTATTTATTTGAATATGGTAAAGAAAAATTAGGTTTAGATGATAAAAGTACAAAATCATTTAGTAAAATTAAATTAAAAAAAGATTTCGCTAATTTGAGTTTGTCTGCCATTACAAAAATTCTGCCGTATGTACGAGAAGGTTTGTTGTATTCTCACGCAGTTTTTATGGCAAATATTTCAACAATTGTAGATGAAAATATTTGGAAAAACATTGAACAAAGAAAGTTTATTCAAACTAAAATATCAGAACTTGTAGAAAATTACACCTTTGAGAAAAATCAATTAGAAATAATAAATGGATTAATAAAAGATTGTAAGGTTAAGGGCGAATTTTATTCTAAAGAAGCAGAAGCTATTTATAAAAAAGATTTATCAAATAAATTAGTTTCATTTTATAAATTTAATAAAATTGAAGATAAGCAAGAACAAGAATTAATTTTAAATAATTTGTTTCCAATTTTTATTGAGCAATTAGATAAGTATAAGTATGTAAAAATTAAGCGTTTGGATGAAAAAGTTTTGGATTTTCTACAAGGTAAAAATGAAGATGGAGAAGAATATTGTAGTAATCCGAAACAATTAAATAAACTTTATCATCCATCAGATATTGAAAAATTCAAAAAAGTATTTATTAAAGATGAAAATGGAAATGAAACTTTGGTTTTAGGAAGTCCTCTAACTTCTTCTATCAAGAATCCGATGGCAATGAGAGCGTTGCATCAATTAAGAAAAGTTTTAAATATGCTAATTTTGGAAAATCAAATTGATGAAAACACCAGGATTCATATTGAAATGGCACGAGAATTAAATGATGCCAACAAAAGAAAAGGAATACAAGATTATCAAAATTTAAACAAAAAATTTAGAGAAGATTCAATAAAAGAAATCAAAAAACTTTATTTTGCTGAATGCAAAAAAGAAGTAGAACCCACAGAAGATGATGTTTTGAGATACCAACTTTGGATAGAGCAAAATAAATGTGACATTTATGAAGATGGTAAAAATATCAGTATTTGCGATATTATCGGAAGCAATCCTGCGTACGATATTGAGCACACAATTCCAAGAAGCATATCGCAAGATAATTCTCAAATGAATAAAACTTTGTGCAGCCAAAGATTTAATAGAGAAATTAAAAAACAAAAAATGCCTGTGGAATTAGCAGATCATGCAGAAATTTTGTTGAGAATTGATCATTGGCGAAAAGAGGCAGAAAAATTGACTTATGAAATTGAAGGTATTGTAAAATCTACTAAAGCTGCTGCAACCAAAGAAGCCAAAGATAAAAAAATAAGATACAGACATTTTCTAACTTTAAAACGAGATTATCTAAAAGGAAAATATGAGCGTTTTATTTGGAAAGAACCAAGAGTTGGTTTCAAAAACAGCCAACTTCCAGATACAGGTATTATTACAAAATATTCTCAAGCGTATTTAAAGTCTTATTTCAAAAGAGTAGAAAGTGTAAAAGGCGGAATGGTAGATGAATTTAAGAAAAACTGGGGCATCAAAAAAACGATTATTGATGAAAAAGGAATTGAGAGAAAAGATAGAAGCAACCATACTCATCATACGATAGATGCCATTACTATTGCATGCATGACGAAAGATAAATATGATGTTATAGCAAAAGCGTGGACTTCTGAAGATATGCAAGATAAAACTAAAGCAAGAAAACTGTTGTCCGATTCTAAACCATGGAAAACATTTACCGAGGATATAAAGAAAATAGAAGAAGAAATTTTGGTTTCACATTATACACCAGATAATGTGAAAAAACAATCTAAAAAAATTGTAAGAGTGCGTGGTAAAAAGCAATTTATCGCTGAAATAGAAAGAGATGAAAGCGGAAAAGCTATTCCAAAAAAAGATACAAATGGTAAAATAATTTACAAACTAAATGAAAAAGGAGAACGGCTTCCAAGACTGCAACAAGGTGATACTATTCGCGGTTCACTGCATCAAGACAGTATTTACGGTGCGATTAAAAATCCTTTAAATACAGAAGAAATAAGATATGTAATACGGAAAGATTTGGAAAGTCTGAAAGCAAATGATTTTGAAAATATTGTAGATGAAGCAGTAAAAGCAAAGGTAAAAGAAGCGGTAGAAAATAAAATATTAATTCTTTCTTCAAACGCACAACAGAGTAATAAATTGGAGGGAACGGTTTGGATGAACCAAGAAAAGCACGTACCAATACATAAAGTTAGAATTTATGCTAATTCTGTAAAAAATCCTTTAGAAATAAAAGAGCATAGTTTGTTATCAAAATCTCGGCATGAACACAAACAAAAAGTGTATGGTCAGAATGATGAGAATTATGCAATGGCTATTTATGAAGGAGAAGATAAGAAAGGAAAAATAAAAAGGTCTTTCGAAACTATAAATTTAAAAGATGCGGGAGAATACTTTAAATTAAGTAATGAAAATTTTAGAAAGAACTATGATATTGTTCCTAATCCTCATGACAAAACAAATCTACCTTTAAAGTATATTTTAACTAAAGGCTTGATGGTGCTCTTTTATAAAGAAAGCATGCAAGAATTAAAAGAGTTAACAATTAAAGATTTACATGATCGTTTGTATAAATTATCTAAATTTGATGCGCAAGGCAGGCTTACCTTTAGAACTCATTTTGAAGCAAGACCAGCAAGCGAATTGAAAGAAATTTATAGCGTTAATTATGAAATACCATTTGAACAAATTAGATTGCAAGTGAGTAAACTTGATATGATAGTTGAAGGGTATGATTTCAAGCTATCAACAACTGGGAAAATAGAATTTCTAACTTAATCATTATACTTTTTGTAATAATTGAATAGTAGAAATATAATATTTGTAAGAAAAAAAATTTGGTATGATGGTGACGATGTGGTTTGATTAAAGATTAGAAAAGACGATATTGAAAGAATTGAAGAAAAACCTCGAAACGTTGTTGTGGTTTGATTAAAGATTAGAGAAGACGATATTGTTATGGAATGCTTATGTAGCAAGGTTCGGT